>CAZZGV010000108.1:0-2313 GCA_964654255.1 uncultured Legionella sp.
TGTGCTTTTATTTGTACGATTTATTACGACGATGTTGTCTTATAACACCGGTGTTCCTGGTGGTATTTTTGCTCCAATGTTAGCCTTAGGTACGCTATTAGGCTTGGCTGCATCGCAGATTTTAGGATGGTTGATGCTAGATATGACCGTGCATCCTGGAATGTTCGCGGTTGCAGGAATGGGGGCTTTATTTGCGGCTGTAGTGCGTGCCCCAGTAACAGGGATTGTTTTAGTTGTTGAGATGACACAAAACTACTCACTCATTTTACCTTTGATGGTGACTTGTTTAACTGCCACTATTATTGTGCAACTGGCTGGGAGTGAACCGATATATACACAGTTGTTACATCGAACACTCAGAAAACGAGCAAATGCTTAATGATAAAGTATACTCAGCATACAAAAATTGCGTTGTGTTTTATTATTCCTCAGATAGTAGTTACATTGCTATTTTTTATTTGGCCTGCTTGCAGTGCTGTTATTCAATCACTGTATTTCAGTGATGCGTTTGGTTTACATCAACGATTCGCCGGATTAGAGAATTTTACTGATTTATTATTTAATCCAGATTATGGCTATGCTGTATTGGTAACGTTTATCATGGCATTATTTATTACGATTCTGACCATGTCTTTTGGCCTTGCATTAGCTCTATTAGTAAATGGACGGCGTAAGGGGCGGCAGGTATATAAAACCCTGCTTTTGTGGCCTTATGCAGTTGCTCCTGCTGTTGCAGCAATTTTATGGAGATTTTTGTGTCACCCGACCTTGGGTTGGATGACAGGTGCGCTTAAATTGGTGGGTATCGACTTTAATTATCTTATTCATGCAAACCAGGCGCTGCTAATTGTTATTTTAACTGCCAGTTGGCAGCAATTTAGTTATAATTTCTTATTCTTTTTTGCGGCTCTTAAGCTTATTCCATCATCACTCATGGATGCCGCAACTATCGATGGCGCATCATCTTGGCATAGATTTTGGCACATTATTTTTCCTTTGCTATCACCGACGACCTTTTTTTTACTGATAATGAATCTTATTTACTCTGTCTTTGATACCTTTGGTATCATTCATGTGATGACAAATGGTGGGCCTGGCTACAGTACAACAACCTTAATTTATAAAGTATACAAAGATGGGTTTATTGGTATGGACCCAGGGAGTTCATCGGCACAATCGGTGATGTTGATGCTCATAGTTGTGGGCTTAACATTGCTACAATTTCGTTATCTTGAAAAAAGGATTCATTACGAATGAGCGTGGACGACATCGTGGATAATAGGGGTGAAATAGTGCTAGATTCACCACCGCATCAAGAATTAACTACGTCATTATTGATTGTGCGTCTTATCGAAATTGGGAACCGTTTATTTCCTCATATTTTATTGTGTGTTTTTATAGCTATTATGCTTCTTCCATTATATTTAGCGGTTGTTGCAGCAAGTCATAGTGGTGAAGAAATGATGCAAGCACCACTCCCAGTATGGCCTGGGACGATGTTATGGACCAACATAAAAACCGTATTAAGTGAAGGACTCGTTGTCACCAATGGCGAGCCAGTTGTTCGAATGTTAATTAATAGTCTCTTAATGGCAACATTAATTGCTGTAGGCAAAATTGCCTTAGCATTGTGTTCAGCATTTGCTTTGGTTTATTTTTCGTTTCCATTTAAAAAAACATGTTTTGCTTTGATTTTTTCAACCATGATGTTACCGGTAGAAGTGCGTATTGTTCCAACGTTTCAAGTGATAGCATCATTTGGTTGGCTAAATTCATATGCGGGTTTAACCTTGCCACTCATGGCTTCAGCTACCGCAACGTTGCTATTTAGACAATTTTTTAAAACTGTGCAAGGCGAGCTTGTTGATGCCGCAAAATTAGATGGAGCGGGTCCATTGCGATTTTTTATAGACATCCTTTTACCATTATCCAGGTCGCAACTAGCTGCTTTATTTATTATTATGTTTGTTTATGGATGGAATCAGTATTTATGGCCTTTGGTCATAACGACAGATCCAACGATGGCAACGGTAGTGATGGGTATTCGCTATCTAGTAGGCGTTGCTGATCAACTGCCACAGTGGCACTATATTATGACAGTTGCATTGATAGCGTTATTGCCGCCTTGTCTGGTAGTGGTTATATTGCAGCGTTGGTTTGAAAAAGGATTGGGAGAATAAGTGGCTACAGTAAACATGATCTCTGTCAGCAAATCTTACGATATAAACCATATATTACATGACGTAGACATTAATATAGAAAAAGGTGAATTTGTGGCTGTGGTTGGCCCTTCAGGCTGCGGCAAATCTACAT
>CAZZGV010000108.1:2323-6777 GCA_964654255.1 uncultured Legionella sp.
ATTATTAAGGTTAGTTGCAGGTCTTGATACGGTTAGCTCGGGCAGTATACTTATTAATAATACATGTGTTAATAAAATTCCCCCTGCCTCGCGGGATATGGCGATGGTATTCCAAACGTATGCTCTTTATCCTCATATGACTGCTTATGATAATATCGCGTATGGTTTGAAAATGCGTGGAACAAAAAAAACAATTATTGATCAAAAAGTTAGATCAGTTGCCAGTATGTTGCAATTGGAAGACTATTTACATAGAAAACCAAGCATGCTATCAGGTGGGCAACGTCAACGAGTTGCAATGGGCAGAGCCATTGTTCGCTCTCCTGCCGTTTTTTTATTTGATGAACCTTTATCAAACCTTGATGCTAAATTGCGTACCGAGATGCGTCACGAAATAAAGAAACTGCATCAAGCGTTAAATACCACGTGTTTGTATGTTACCCACGATCATACGGAGGCTATGACATTGGCAGATCGTGTGGTAGTTTTAAATAAAGGAAAGGTGGAACAGATTGGAACACCCCGTGAGCTTTATCAGTATCCTGCAACATTGTTTGTAGCAAGTTTTATTGGGCATTACTCGATAAATTTATTGCCCGCCAATATTGATTTAAAGCAGCAAGCTATTATAGCGAACAAAGGATGTAGTTTTCCACTTCCAACACTTGAATGTCAGGTCGCCTGTGGTGATTCTGTAGTGATTGGTATTAGGCCTGAGCATTTAAATGTAATCAAGCAACCAAGTGACACAAGTATTTCTGGGAAAATTGAGTTTGTTGATGATATGGGCGCGGATAAGCTAATTCAGATCATTACAGACTCGGGTATCCCTTTGTCAGTTAGGGTTAGCGGTGATACATTATTTAATACAGATAAGTTAGTTGTTGAGATTGATATGAAAAAGGCTACTTTATTTTGCAAACAAACAGGGAAGTGTTTAGGGAGATGGGATGAGTAAAAAAAAACAGGCATTGCAAGTCATGGATAAGCCAATATATAGCTATTGGCAGGCGTTGTTTATGTCATTTTATTCCAGTCGTTTATATGTTGATGTGGCCAAGCGCTGGAAAGGTTTGGGTATTCTTTATCTTTTTGTGGTGATTACTATTGTCTCAATACCGTTGTCCGCACGTATTGTTTATGATTTTCATCAGTATTTTGATCAGCAAATGGTTATGCCTTTGGCAAAGCTACCTACCATGTATGTGCAGAATGGTGAGGTTGTGTTTGATAAACCTATGCCGTATTTCATAAAAAATAAAGCTGGCGCTGTTGTCACCATTGTTGATACAACAGGGAAAATTACTACTATAGACGCCCTCTATCCCCAATTAACGATTCTTATAACAAAAAATAAACTTTATTTTCGTCCTCCTAAATTTCATTTGTTTTTGGATACCCTTGAACAGACAAAAACTAGCGATATTTTTGTACAACCCATGGACAAAACAGGTAATGAGGTTTTTGATGGTAGCGCTTGGATTGAATCAAGTGGTATTTTAAAACTAAGGCTGCTAACTGAGGTGATTATTTATCCTTTAATATTGATGTTTGTTTATGCTATATATGCGGTGCTTATGTTAGCTCTGGCATTTATTGGCCAATTATTTGCACAGATTGTTTTCAAATTTAAACTTCCATATAAAATGGCAGCTCGGATGTTTTTAGTGGCAGCCACACCGCAAATCGTTGTATTTTTTGCATTGTTAACTACGAATATGTTTTTTACCGGTGTTGGTCTTCTGTATATGGTACTGCTTGCTGTTTATTTTTATTATGCGGTGCTTTGTGTTCAGCGAGAGAGCAATAAATTGGTGCGTGAGTGAAAGAGGTTTTACATTTTGCACATGGCAATGGTTTTCCATCACCTTGTTACAAACAGTTATTGCAACAGTTGCAGCAAAAATTCGATTGTTGCTACATCGACCGCGTAGGTCACTCGCCAGATTTTCCTGTTAGTGAAAATTGGCATCATTTAGTTAATGAGGTGATTGACAGTATTCAAACGCAATCATCTCAGCCGGTTATTGCTGTTGGGCATTCGTTAGGAGGGGTTTTAAGTTTGTTGGCAGCGATAGAGCAACCTTTGTTATTTCGTGCGGTCATAATGTTAGATTCTCCATTGTTAGGACGTTTCAAATCAAGCATAGTACGCTTTTCTAAGGCTTTGGGTGTTATTGATCGCGTAACTCCGGCTTTTAGAACTCGTGAAAGGCGCGAACATTGGGAAAATCGAGAGCAGGTTGTTACTTATTTAAAAAGTAGAAAGTTGTTTAAAACATTTACTGATGTTTGTTTGAATGACTACATTGAGCATGGAATGCAAAAAAATGATGATGGTTATTCGTTACGATTTGATCCAAAAATAGAGTATCAAATTTATCGTACTATCCCACATATATTGCATAAATATAAAGGAAAATTACATGTACCCACAGCGTTAATTTATGGTAATAAAAGTAATGTTGTAGATAGCGCAGATATACGGTATATGGAAAAAAGTTATGGTGTTTTAAGTTATGAAACCAAAGGCACGCACATGTATCCTATGGAATACCCAGAGGATACATGTGCATTGATTTTAGATGTTGTGGATAAATTAAAGGCGGTAGAACAACGCTAATAACAAGGAGAATGTTGTGGGATATGGATTGTTTGCTCTAATTTTGATCGGCTCAATAGGTTTATTGGCCGCTCAACAGGCTTCTATTTTAGTTTGGACGATTAGTTATGCAATTTTTGCGTCGTTAATCATTCAATATACAACGCCTGGTATATTCCTACAATCAACGCTGTCGCTTGTTTTAGGCTTATTGATTGTTGGTTCAGTCAATGTGCTTCGAAAAAATATGTTGTCTCGCTATATATTGCCCTTGATGAGAAAGGCAATGCCCTCCATGTCAGCCACTGAGCGTGAGGCTTTAGAAGCCGGTACTGTAAGTTGGGAAGGGGATTTATTTAGTGGATCTCCTGATTTTTCTGTTCTGCGAGGTGCACCTACTGTTGATTTAAGCGTTGAAGAAAAAGCATTTCTGGAAGGACCTACAACTACATTATGTCGAATGATAGATGATTGGGATATTACTCATAACAGAACAGACTTACCTCCCGAGATATGGAGCTATATCAAAGAGCAAAAATTTTTGGGAATGATTATTCCTAAGTCCTATGGTGGTCTTGGCTTTTCAGCAACCGCTCAAATGTCGATTTTAGTAAAGCTTTATAGCCGCTCTGTTACTGTGGCGACGACCGTTTCTGTACCTAATTCCTTAGGGCCTGCTGAATTGTTATTAAAGTATGGTACTGATGATCAAAAAAACTACTACCTTCCGCGTTTGGCTAATGGCCGAGAAATACCTTGCTTTGCACTGACGGGCCCTAATGCTGGTTCCGATGCGGCATCTATCCCAGATAAAGGTATTGTTTGTCGGCAAACGATCAATGGCGAAGACATTTTGGGCATTCGTTTAACATGGGATAAACGTTATATCACGTTATGTCCAACGGCAACGCTAATTGGGTTGGCGTTTCGATTATTTGATCCTGAAAATCTCTTGGGCAAAGGGTATGACGTTGGTATCAGCTGTGCTTTGATTCCAGCCAATACACCAGGGGTTATTAAAGGACGTCGTCATTTCCCCCTTAATACTGCTTTTCTAAATGGACCCACGCAAGGTAACGATGTTTTTGTTCCGATTGATACATTAATTGGTGGCGCCGCTATGGCTGGTTGTGGTTGGCGTATGCTAATGGAATGTTTAAGTGCGGGACGCGCGATATCACTTCCATCAAGTGCGTCAGGTGGGTCACAAGCAGCTGCATTAGGTAGTGGGGCATATGCTAGAATTCGTAAACAATTTAATCAATCAATCGGTAATTTTGAAGGCATAGAGGAACCCTTAGCACGTATTGCTGCTAATACCTATATAATTGATGCGGCACTTACAATGGCTGCAGCCGCGATTGACCATGGGGCAAAACCTTCTGTTGCTGGGGCTATTTTAAAATACCACACAACAGATCGCTCACGCCAGGTGATCATGGAAGCCATGGATATTCATCGTCGAAAAGGAATTTGCCTTGTGCCAAAAAATTACTTGGGCCGCGGTTACCAAGGTGCGCCTATTAGTATAACCGTTGAAGGGGCTAATATTTTATCGCGTAGTTTAATTATTTTTGGGCAGGGGGCAATCCGTTGTCATCCTTATGTTTTGCAAGAAATTGAGAGTGTTAAAAACAACGATTTAGAAACATTTGATCAAGCATTTTGGGGGCATGCAGGATTTGTATTGGCAAATTTCGTCAAATCAGTTGTATTTGCATTCACAGATGCGCGCCTAACAAAGGCACCCGAAGGTAAAACGCATCGTTATTATCAACTGCTTCATCGTTACAGCAGTAATTTGGCTTTTCTTGCTGATTTTTCAATGATGATGATAGGGGGTGCATTAAAG
>CAZZGV010000109.1:0-6768 GCA_964654255.1 uncultured Legionella sp.
CGATAAACCTGTGATAGGGATCGACAGCCTTATGTATATGTACGCTATCAATTGGAAAATTACTCAATAGCTTTAATGTTGTTGTTATATTAATATCATTAATACGTTGCCATAAAAAAATTTTCTTTAGATCACCTGGCAGGTAGTCCAATGGTTCAGGATAATATTTAGCATAAAATGAATTCAAACCAATTTCAGTAAGTTTATTATGAAGCGTTTTTGTCATACATAATATTTTCAAATTAAAACACTCTAACCACTTAAAAGTGTCCCAATCACAACTAAAATCATACATCGGCATGAATACGATATTCTCGCATTTAATTTTTCTAAGAATTTCTAATGAGATTGTTTGAAGAATAACAACTACGTCATACCCTTCAATATCATGATGTAGGCCACTTGCATTCAGGGTCCAGTCTTCAATATAAAAGTAATCTATTAAATAGTTTTCCTTATTAAACATTTCTTCAGCATAAAGATTTACTGAATGTGTTTTTTTATGATACGAATGGGTTATAAATGCTATTTTTTTCACGTTACTATAAATTCCTTGATTTTAGAGGTTATATATAACACATCAGCCTCATTCAACTCAGGATAGCTTGGTAAATTAATGCCTTGTAATGATAAAGAGTCAGCAACAGGCATTCTTAAATTACGCTTATGAATGGGTAATTGATGCATTGGTATAAAAAAAGGTCTTGAGTCCACACCATTTTCCAACAAGAAACTCATTAAGCCATCTCGTTTTGATGAATCCTTGACAAGGATTGAGGCAAGCCAATACGTATGTAGTGTATTTTCTTGTTCTTCATGAAGAAGAATCCCTTCTGTACCCTTTAAAAACTCTTTATATAAATTCCCTATTTTAATTTTCTTACTGATAATATTTTCTATATTTTCTAACTGTGCCAGCCCTATAGCGCAACAAAGATTAGTCATCCTATAGTTATATCCAATAACATCATGAAAATACTTTTTCGTTTGCGAGACGCCTTGCCCCTTTAGCTTAAAAACCAGCTCTGATAAATTTTTATTATTGGTAACAACCATACCACCCTCACCTGTAGTAATGGTTTTATTTCCAAAAAAACTATAGGTAGATATATCACCGAATGTACCTACCAAGCGATTATTAAATTTCGTTCCTATTGCCTCCGCACAATCCTCAATTAAATATAAATTGTATTTCTTGGCAATACAGGCGATTTTTTCTATCTCTACAGAATGTCCATACAAGTGAGCAACAATAATCGCTTTTGTTTTCGGAGTGATTTTTTCTTCTATTTTTTCGGGATCAATTTGAAAATAATAAGGCTCAGAGTCAATAAAAACAGGTGTCGCTCCAACATAACTAACAGAATTAGCCGTGGCTACATAAGTTAGAGACGGTAAAATAACCTCATCTCCTTCAGTTACCCCAAGCGCCAACAACGCCAAATGAAGAGCGGTTGTGCCATTAGAACAAGTTAGCGCGTATTCCACGCCCAAATAATTCGCAAAAGCTTTTTCAAACTTTTCAATATATTCTCCTTGAGAGGAAATCCAACCACTATCCAAACATTGGTTTACATATTTTTTTTCATTCCCGCATAAATAAGGTTTATACACTGGATATCTGATAGTCATTAGTTACCACCGTTGAATGCTGTTTAAAAATTTATATAACTTACTCAATACTGATAATTATTTAATGAAAAAATTCCACAAACAAGCACATATACTTTTATTATCAAAGTAAAACTCAAGTTGAATACTTGTTCCGCATCTGTGACCCACAAAGAAATAGAACTCTGACATAAAAATAACAGAAAATCCTGTGTTTCATGCTTTGCCCCCCTAAATAAATTTTTAAATCAAAATCAACCATTGATCAAATATAAAAAATATTTTTAAGCTCATATAATTTTGAACTGCATTATCAACAAAACATAGTCCTTAAACAATAGCTTCATTCAAATGATCACAGATTTATAATACAAAATATTAATGTATAATCTTCTAATTCAATTGATACTATTTATGAGAAAAACCCCAACTATGTTACCGCAAAACAACTCAAATTCTCGATTGAGATTTATTTTAATAGGAGGCGGTGGACATGGCCGAGTAGTTTTAGACACAGCATTAAAAGCAGGGATGAATGTCTACGGTATCTTAGACCCGGCAATAGCTGTAGCTAATGAAATAATGAATATACCCGTTTTAGGTGGGGATGAGATGCTCCCATCATTTAGTCCGAGTGAATATCAGCTATTAAATGGAATAGGCATCGTCCCTGGAAATAATTCTCGTTGGAATTTTTTTGATCTTGCAAGAAAAAAAGGATATTACTTTCCTCCATTGATCCACCCTAGCGCCATTCTAAGCCAATTTGCTACGTTAACAGATGGTGTGCAAATAATGGCGGGGGCGATAATACAGCCTAATACTGAACTAGGAGTTAATGCGGTAGTTAATACTAGATCCAGTATTGACCATGATTGCAGGATTGGTGACAACGTATTTATCGGACCAGGGGCGATATTATGTGGCGGAGTTGTCGTTGGTGATTCTACTTTTATCGGTGCAGGGGCTGTAGTACTGCCTGGTATAAATATAGGAGAAAAGTCGATTATAGGGGCAGGAGTGGTTGTCAGGCATGATGTTATTGCAGAACTAAAGGTAACTAGCTAAACAAGTAAGTTCTGGGGGTTCGCGATCTGTTACAGTTCTATCTGCAATCAAACCACAACATTTTTTGTTATAAAATTTTCGTAAGCCAACGCAATACCATCATGCAAAGAAACATTGGCTTTCCACCCCAACTGCCGCATACGCTCGACATTTAACAGCTTACGTGGTGTGCCATCCGGTTTAGACGAATCAAAAATTATCTTTCCTTTAAAATTGACTACATCCATAATTAACTCAGCTAACTCATAAATGCTGGTATCCACGCCAGTACCTATATTAAGCAGTCCGTCATTAATATTAGACTCCATCACAAAGACACACGCATCGGCCATATCGTCTACATATAAAAATTCACGCTTTGGTTGACCAGAGCCCCACACCACAAGCTCTTCATCATTACGCTGTTTTGCTTCATGTGCTTTGCGAATCAATGCTGGTAAAACATGACTATTGTCTAAATCGTAATTATCATTTGGACCATATAGATTTGTCGGCATGACGGCGATATATTGCGTACCGTACTGTCGATTATAACTCTCGCATAAATTAATCCCTGCAATTTTAGCAATAGCATAAGGCTCATTGGTTTTTTCTAATAGGCCAGTTAACAGATACTCTTCTTTAATTGGCTGAGGACAATCACGAGGGTAAATACAGCTCGAGCCAAGAAATAACAATCGCTGAACACCAGCTTTCCAAGCTGCATGAATAACGTTCGCCTCTATCATTAGGTTCTGATAAATAAATTCCGCACGATAGGTGTTGTTGGCATGAATACCACCTACCTTTGCTGCTGCTAGAAATACGTAATCAGGTTTTTCAACTTGAAAAAAATCATATACTGCTGCTTGGTTTGTTAAATCAAGCTCGGCGTGTGTGCGAATAAGGATATTTGAATACCCTCCCGCTTCAAGTCGACGCACAATCGCAGAGCCAACCATCCCACGATGGCCAGCCACATAAATTTTTGACTGCTTGTTAATAGGTTTACTCAAAGTATTCATACGCCGAAAATCCATGTTTTTTAACTAATTCATCGCGACCAGCTAGCTTCATATCTTCTTGAACCATCTCAGCTACTAATTCTTTAAAACTGGTTTTGGGTTCCCAACCTAATTTTTCTCGGGCTTTGGTTGCGTCGCCCAATAAAGACTCTACTTCTGTAGGACGGAAATAACGTGGGTCAATGCGCACAATTACTTTATTATTTTGATCTACACCCACCTCGTTCAAGCCCTCACCTTTCCAAGAAATTGAAACACCAGCGGCTTTAGCCGCTGCGTCAACAAAATCTCGAACGCTGTATTGAACACCCGTCGCAATCACAAAATCTTCTGCTGTCTCTTGTTGCAACATGAGCCATTGCATTTCGACATAATCACGTGCATGCCCCCAATCTCGCTTGGCATCTAGGTTTCCTAAATATAAACAAGCCTGCAGCCCGAGTTTGATACGAACAATTGCGCGCGTAATCTTACGGGTTACAAATGTTTCACCGCGGATAGGTGATTCGTGATTAAATAAAATACCATTACAAGCATACATTCCATAGGCTTCTCGGTAATTTACTGTGATCCAATACGCATAAAGTTTCGCTACAGCATAAGGGCTACGCGGATAAAATGGCGTTGTTTCCTTTTGTGGAGTTTCTACAATTTGACCGTAAAGTTCAGAGGTCGATGCTTGGTAAAAACGAGTTTTCTTTTCTAATCCAAGAATTCTAAGCGACTCTAAAATTCTGAGTGGCCCTAGTGCATCTGAATTGGCAGTATACTCTGGCTCTTCAAACGAAACCGCAACATGGGACTGAGCCGCTAAATTGTAAACCTCATCTGGCTGAACTTGTTGGATAATGCGGGTCAAGCTGGAGGAGTCCGTCATATCACCGTAATGCAGAGCAAACCGTAGGCCTTTTTCATGTGGATCTTGGTAAAGATGATCAATACGGTCGGTATTAAGTAAAGATGAACGTCGCTTAATCCCATGGACTTCATATCCTTTATTTAATAGAAACTCAGCAAGATAGGCACCATCTTGTCCGGTCACGCCTGTAATTAGTGCAATTTTACTCATAATTTAAATCCTGCTGTTAAGGCGTCATCATAAAACGTGCGCACAGTATCTAGAGAATAGGTTGTTAAATCGTAACCAAACAATGAAAATTTTTTCAAAATATCAGGCGTAACCGTAATAATATGACAACCAATTTGCTCCGCTTGAAAAATATTTAACAATTCCCGCGGACTAGCCCAAATCAACTCAGCCGCTGGTGCTACTTTTAACAACTCAACCGCAGCAGCCATTAATGGAACTGGGTCACGGCCTGTGTCTGCAATGCGGCCAGCAAATACAGAAACGTAACTTGGTACATGCGGATCAAGGGCTTCGACAGTATCACGTACCTGAGTTAAGGTCATAATAGCAGTGACGTTTAATTTTACTTTTTTAGCAGCAAGTTTTTTAATTAATGCATACGCTGTTTCACGTTGTGTGTTCATCACTGGTATTTTGGCGTAAACATTCTCGCCCCAGCTTGCAATTTCTAGTGCTTGCCGTTCCATATCATCAAATTCATCAGAAAACACCTCAAATGAAATGGACTTATCTTTAATCTCAGTTAGAATTTCTTTTGCAAACCCTTTGTAATCGCTGATGCCTGCTTTGCGCATAAGCGAGGGATTTGTTGTTAATCCTTTTACATAGGATTTTGCGTTTACTTCCAACATACTTGCTTTATCAGCGCCATCGGCAAAAATTTTTATTTTTAATCCTTCGATTGGATTCATGTGTTTGCTCCTCAAATAATTCAGTACTGGTAATTCAATGCGAGATAGATGCATGGCATCTTTACTTATCTATTTAGATCATTTAAAACTATTCGTGCATTTCGCAACAATAAATATAGGCACCATATTTCATAGAGTGTGCTTTTGAGATTCAAGCATTTCATTTAATCCACCTTGACGGGGGTTAAGTAAACAGGGTTTAGGATAATTCATGAAACTCATTATGTCTCTGCCACAGAATGAGTACTTATTGGATTTTTATTTTTGGAACCATGATGCAAAATAAATGAAAACAAGGCGCCAAAAATTGCTGGGGCAAAGAGAAATATTCGCGACAACATAAAGGTATTTCCGCCGTTCTGTCCTCCAATCACAGAAAATAATAATTCAAAACTTTTCTCTCCCACACCCAACCCCCCAGGAGAAATCGGTATTGCATTCACGACTAAGCCAACAGGCGCAATAGCCATAATTTGTTCGAAACTCAATCCTGATTGAAGACGATTAGCAAAGATGAAAATTGCCAAAATAGTAAGTATATGAACAGCTACGCTTATAACTATACTAGAGAAAATTATACCTACTGGGTAACTAGCTAAATCTAAGGTTGCAAGCAGCCGTTGTATTCGTTGACGAAAAGAGCTAAAACGAGATCCCTCAACAAAACGCCATTCATACCGATGTGTGCCGCATAAAAAAGCATACAAAAATAGGGAAAAAATAAAACAACCCCAAACTGCCGCAAGATATGCGAATGAAATACCTATTCGCTTATAAGAAAATGTGGCCGCAACCAATCCAAGCAACAACAGCACTACTGTACCTAACAAGCGATCCGTGATTAGCGACCCGAGCATTGCTGCCCTGCTTGCATTACCCTTTTTATGGCTGCAACGCCAAAAATAATAAGCTCGCACAGCATCTCCAGACATGCCACCAGGCAGAATCATCGAGTAATAAGTTCCAATAGCATTATAGACAAGGCATCTTTTAAAACTCACTATGATTTGATGTGCCTCTAGTAACAACTTAACTCGATAGGCGCATAAAAAAAACTGCACAACACATATGCCAATTATCAAAAACATTGTTTTTTTATCAATCAACAAAAGCGAGTCAAGATTTAATTGTTGGGTTTTAAATAACCAAATAAGAATGACAGCACCAATTGCATATCGAATCAGTAGGGATGAACTATTCTTTATTTTTTCCATAACAACCTTAACAATTAAAAATTTACATCTATTTTTGGATAGAAAATTTACTCAATGCAAAATTTAACAATCTAAAATCACGTGAGATT
>CAZZGV010000110.1:0-6688 GCA_964654255.1 uncultured Legionella sp.
TGAAAAAACGGCAGGAATGGTTGCTCCAGTAGTAATTTTTCCTGTAGAGGTTTTTAAAAAATCATAGCCATTGTTTAGAATGGACGTGCTGATATCATAGATAATTTTGTTAGACGACAAGGCTCCTGTTTCAAGAATAACTTTAAAAACAAGGCCGTGATCCTTGCATAGCTGATAGGCGTCATGGCAGTGGGAAAACGCCATGTTTTGCTGCCCTGCGAGGTAAAGCTCGTAGGGAAAAACATAATCGATTTCGTCGACATGAAGGGTGGTTGCTATGTTTTTTATAGTGTCTAAAACCTGTTGATGTGGTTGCGCCCCAGTTGGGAAATTGGCAACAGTTGCGCGCTTTACAACGATGTCAGGTGATATATCAGCAAGATGGTTGGGTAAAACACACAGAGCAGCAACGTTATACTGATAGGCTTTATTTGCTAATGCGTGGATGCTTTCAGGTGTTGCTCGCTCATCTAATAGCGTTAAATCAATAACCGGGATGATATCTTGCCAAGACATCGATGCTGGGGCTGCATCGATGTTAATAAGCGTCTTGGCTAATCTATCATCTAGCGTCATGCTAATTCCGCTACAAATTGTTTTACTAATCGATTTAATTTCTCAGCGGCTTTAGACGCCATCGCCACTACTGCGTCATGACTATGGCTCGTGTGAGCGAGGCCTGTTGCGTAGTTTGTAATCGTCGCGATAACAGCAACGTTCATGCCACAATGGTTCGCTACTAATACTTCTGGAACAGTGGACATACCCACGGCGTCAGCACCCATGATACGAAACGCTCGAATCTCAGCAGCAGTTTCATAATTGGGTCCTAGCACAGCTAAGTAAACACCTTGGTTCAAACGAATATTCTCATTATGCGCAATTCTCAATAACCGTTCACGCATACTACGATCATACGCATTATCTAATGGCAGAAAACGAGGACCAAATTCATCGTCATTAGGGCCTACTAGGGGGTTACCTGGTTGCATATTGATATGATCGGTTATTAACATCAACTCTCCAGGACCCACATCTTCACGCAGTGAACCTGATGCATTGGTTGCTAAGAAATAACTGCAACCTAATAATTGCAATGTACGAATATAGGTTTTAACGGTCTCGTGATTGGCTCCTTCGTAGCTGTGCGCACGACCTTGTAAGCAAATAACACCAACCCCAGATAAATGGCCAAGCACTAAATTACCACCATGACCATGCACGGTTAGTTTAGGAAACCCAGGTAATTCCTCATAACTAATAGACACCGCATCATCCAATTGTTCTGCAAAGCTGCCCAGCCCTGATCCAAGGACGATGCCAATAGTAGGCTTAAATGAAGGCAAGCGTTCTTTAATAGCTTTTGCGGCTAAATGAGCTGATGTTGTCATGGATCTATCCGATAAAAATTGGGAAGCGCATGATACTCTTTTTTTACCCTATTTTTCTAGCATCAATTACAAGATTAGGTTAGGGGCATTTTGTTATAGGTTAAATCTATTAAAATTGTAATTTAGTGGTTAATTAATTAAAATGCCGTACTTTATTTAACTATAAAGAGTGACATGAGAACATCGATTCGAGCAACACTAGCCTATCGTGTACGCAACAGAGGATGGTGGATCGCATTGGAGCAAGCCGCAGATATTGCCTACTGAAGTAACAGATAATAAAGGCAGTTATCTGACGACCGTAGCTTGTAATGATATAGGTACTCAATGTACAGCTATTGGCACTACTTATGATGTTCAGACAAAGCTAGATGAGCAATTTTCTTTTACGTCCACGAATGCTGGTAAAGATTGGGAGAAAGGAAATTTGATAACATCAAATAAGGTGGGTGCTGACTTCAACTCTATTCATTGTGATGACACAGGAAATAACTGTACCGCTGTTGGTTGGTACAATAGTGCCTCGCATACTATACCTATTTTTAACCCATTCATTTATAGCACAAACGATGGTGCTAAAACGTGGGTTAAAAATTCTCAGTTATCGTTTAAACCACTCTCTGAGTTAAAAGATATTTTTTGTAGCGCAACAGGTGAAAGTTGCATTGCAGTTGGTACGCAGGCGGATTTGAGTATGACATTGCCTACTTCACAAAAAATGTCAGGTAGTTTCTCTCAATTGCAAACTAGACTATTAAAACCGGTTTATTTTGCTACACCACAATAGGGTGTATTGATAATCGTTTTTCTGTCTTGATGCCTCGGACAAGACGAGGCACGCAGGCGGGGGCAATTGTTAACAGGCCCCTGGGTGGATATCCGTCTTCTTAATTTTTCTTGAACGCAAATGCCATAGGTAATAGCTCGCTAATGCTTATGGTTTCTAAAACGTGTTTCTTATCACATAAATGAATACGTGTTGTAGCGGTTGAAAATTCGCTAATACGCTGTCTGCAAGCACCACAGGGGACACATAACATATTATCTCCTGCCATTAGTACAATGCTTTTTATTGTACGCAGGCCGGCGCTGATCATTTGGCAAATTGCCGATGTTTCTGCACAGATGGTGAGTCCATATGAGCTATTTTCTACGTTGACTCCCGTAAATAAACGCTCATCTTCGCTGCAAACACAAGCAGCAACTGCATAGTTAGAGTAAGGGGCGTATGAGTATTGTAACGCGCGATTTGCCTCTTTTATCATTAATTCAGTAATATCATCCATGTGAAAATTCCTTAGTAAACGTTAGGCATAACTATACCTAGAATGTCACCAAGGAGCAAAGCCGGATGAAATTTGCAGATCAGACATTGCATCATCATTGTTTGCTAGACTGGTTGTATTAGAGAAGAGTGATTTTGAAACCGGAAGGTCGTTTAAATCAAGATCACTTTCACTCTCGTTTGATGGCGATCCTAAGTCCTGGGTCATTGTTAGGTAAGATTGGGGAGGGTTATCGGGCGTAAAAGTACCAAACAAGCAATATAGCCAGTAATAAGCCGCTGCTGTCATTAAGCATGTAACAATGGTTGTTGAGATAATAAAAGCCACTAGTGCTATGCTCGGAAATATAAATGCCACAGTTGTAGCTATTGTCGCTACTCCACTACTAATTGCTGATAACAAACTATAACGAAAATAATTTGCCTGCCTAACGCTAGAATGCTCTGGATCTTGTAAGGAAGGTTGCACATTTTTGTGATATTCACCAATTGTCCATACAATACTAGCTGTTGTATAAATCCACGCAGCCGGGATTAAAAGTGTTGGGCTTATTACACAAAACAGGGTCGCCAAAAGACCCAGTAGAGCTGCTGCTTGATACTGTTCTTTAAATTGAGCGAAACCATACCATGCCTCGCGTTTTCGTTGCTGCTCGGGATGAAAAAAACCCGCAGTGTACCAAGTGGCGTAACCTATTAGGTACGCTGTTAATGACGTGATATTAAGAGCGGCAGTTAGCATAAAATTAGGTATGCTTTTTAAACGTGAGGTAGTAAAACCAATGAAAAAAAGAACGCCGCTAAGTCTATCTAAATGTTGTGCGTAACTCGCCAAGTTTCGGCCTTAATTGTGAAATTGATTTGGTATGATACTTAATGTTTTTTATAAACACAATATATATGATAATCAAGGCAATAAATTTAAAAACGTTAGCTAACTTTTTCATATTTTTGTTGCATAGGAATTTTTTGATATGAAATAGGCCATTCTAGATAATTTATATTTTTAAATGATAGTGTTTGTAATGAGCGCCTGATCTTTCATCATGAATTTTGCGGCAAAATGATTCGAACTAATAATCCGCCTTCTTTGCGGTTTGTTGCTTGGATTTTTCCACCATGCAGTTTGATGGCTTGTTTTGCTATGGCTAATCCTAGTCCATAACCGCCGGTTTTCTTTTGTCTTGCTGTATCCACGCGATAAAATGGATTAAAGATTTTTGTTAATTGATCATCGGGAACACCAGGGCCGTTATCTTCTATATCAATGTATACGGTATTTTTTCGGGTTCCTTTATATAATGAAATCGTTACGCTTTTGTCTGCTGGTGAATATCGCAGTGCATTTCTGAGAATATTTTCAATAGCGCGATCGATTAATCGTTCATCAAGCATGAGTTTAAAAGGCTCGATAGTTCCGATGAGAACACGTGGCGTAATTTCAAAAAATTCATAATTTGCATTGTCGATGATGCGATTAAGTAAATCAGGTAAATCAGTTAAGGATTTTTTTAAGGTATTTGTAGATTTATCTAATCGCGCAAAATCAAGAATTTCACCAATTAAAGCATTTAATCTTAAGCATTCTGCTTCTATACGGTCAAATTCACTTTCTGCTAGGTGGTTACTTTTTTTACGACCTAATTCAACTGCGATGTGTAACCGAGTAAGAGGCGAGCGCAATTCATGAGAAATATCTTGCAACAAGCGCTCCTTTGAGTGAATTAACGCTTCCAGTTGCTCTGCCATACTATCAAATTCATGGCTTAGTTCAGCAATTTCGTCGTTATGGTGCCCTGCAAAATGACCTACACGAGTGCTGAGTTCGCCGGTAGCCAGTGATTTTGCTGCATTTCGCAATGTGCTTAGTGGTTGGGTGAGGTAGATAGATAGTAGGTAACATATCAAACCACTAATAAAAATTGCTATTAATACGCGGGCGGTTAATCCTGCCCATGGAATTTGCACAAATTGTGACAATGGTTTTTTGCTTACTGCCGCCAATCGATAGGCAGTGCCTTTAGTTGAGAGTATTTCGTGACTGACAATTAAATTACCAGATTTAAAAATGCCACTATCTAATTCACCATGCACTAGATTTTCTGATATTTTTTTAATGAATGTAGGTGTAGATTTATTGCCAATAATTTCACCAGTACTGACGAGTAAAAAAAGGTTCATTTGTTTACTTAAACCAGTTTTTTCTAACCATTTTATAAGTGCTGTTCGATGTCCTGCTTCAAAAGTGACTACCGCCGCATTAGCGTAGCTGTCCATAAATGCACGTTCTTGTGCTGGAATAGATGATTTTCTGGAAATTTCGCTGGTTACCCAGGCTGCAGTTACAATGATGAGAACCGTTGCGAGCCAAAAGGAAATAAAAATTTTCCAATATAAACTACGCATTGAATAAATAACCAAAGCCTCGGATCGTTTTAATGAGCGCTTCACCGGAGGGGTTGTTGCCGAGTTTGTTACGTAAATTACTAATGTGTACGTCAATACTTCGGTCATAGGCCGTAAATTTTCGGCCTAGGGCATATTCTGTTAATTCTTCTTTAGAAAATGCTTGCCCTGGAGACTTTATCAGCATTTCAAGAATATTAAATTCCGCATTAGTGAGGTCCAACTCATTGCCACAAAGCGTAGCTAAACGTTTAGCACAATCAACAATAATATCGTGTTGTTCAATAATAGGTTTATGTATCGGTGTTTTTTGTGTTCGTCTTAAGATGGCGCGCAATCTTGCTAGCAGCTCTCGAGGGTTACAGGGTTTTGGTAGATAATCATCCGCGCCTATTTCAAGTCCAACAATGCGATCAATATCATCACCGCGTGCAGTCAGCATTAATACAGGCGTATCTAGATGTTCACGAATAGCTTTTAGCACTTCAAAACCGTTGAGCTTTGGCAGCATCACATCAAGAATAATAGCGTCAAAGGGTTGATTTAGTGCTTTTTTTATTCCAATTTCTCCATCATGTACACAATTAATTTCAAAGCCTTCAGGTTCTAAATATTGTATAAGAAGATCAGTTAATTCGGTGTCATCATCAATTACCAGAAGCTGGCAGGTCATTCTCCTGTGTCTCCATTTTGTGTACGAAGATCAAAACACTCTAGCAATTTAATGCGTCTTGCATCGGCGTTAATAATCTTAAATTCAAATTGATTAATAATGATCGTTTCACCGCGTTTTGGTAAGTGCCCAAAATTGGTCATTACAATACCACCTATCGTATCATATGATTCATCGCTAAAGTTAGCTTGTAATTGTTCGTTGAATTCATCAATAGGTGTATGTGCTTTTATAATGTAATGTGCGTCTCCATGAGCTTTTATATAGGCTTCTTCATCTATATCAAATTCGTCTTCGATGTCGCCAATAATTTGTTCAATAATATCTTCGAGGGTTACAAACCCGCTAGTTTCACCATATTCGTCAACCACGATGGCCATGTGATTACGATTGGAGCGAAACTCAGCAAGTAATATATCAAGTCGTTTGCTTTCGGGAACAAAGGTGGCTTGACGTACAATATCTTGCAAATCAAACTCAATAGATGGATCTGCTTGATAGCGCAGTAGATCCTTTGCATGTAAAATGCCAATCACTTCATTTTTACTATCGGTAACTGGAAATCGCGAGTGTCCTGATTGGCTTACGATAGTAATGACGTCACTTAGTTGCGCTTCGTCTGAAACGCATGCCATCTGCTTTTTCGGCAACATAATATCTCTGACTTTCATTTGCGCAAATAGAATAACACCTTCAATCATGCCGAGTGTTTCTGAATCAATGAGCGCGCGAAGTTGAGCGTCTCGTAACAAATTGATCAACTGCTCTTTATTTTGGGGTTCGATGTGCAAAAACTGCTTTAAACGCATGAACCAGGTGTTGCTACTATCTTCTTTATTCAATCTAATTTGCCTCTATTTCGTATGGATTATCAAAATTAAATTGTGCAAGTAACTTGATTTCAAGCGTTTGCATTTTTATGGCATCATCTTC
>CAZZGV010000111.1:0-6679 GCA_964654255.1 uncultured Legionella sp.
CATCAGTAACCACCGTTGCTATTTCAATAATACGATCTCGCTCTGGAAAAAGGCCCGTCATTTCCAGATCAATCCAAATTAAATTCTGATTATTTTTCATGCTGTTCCCATAAATTTATTATACCTTTGACACAAGCAACTCTAAGTTGATGTAATCCCAATTTAATGGCCTCACCCTGTTGTCCTTGGTCAATCAGTGTTTGTGGGCTAATTTTCGCACATTGATCTAATAATTCTTGCCAATGTTTCGCTTGTTTATAATCAATTTTTCTCCCAGTTCCTTGCGCATCTGCCTCGCAAACAACTAATAACTGCTCAAACCGTTCTCTACGACGAAAAGCGTCGGTTTGCTCAAAAAGCTTGACGATAGTACTCGCTCGCAATTCAAATAAGCGATGTATCATCAAATGATATTTTGAAACCAAACATGCAAATTTACGGTAATCAGTAGGGATTCTTAAACGCTGACAAAGGTGCTCTATCACAACTAAGCCTAATTCTTCATGTCCATGATGAGAAGGCCATTCCACCATAGACGTACACGCCTTACCCAAGTCATGTACCAAAGCCCCAAAACGAATAATTGGGTCACTAGACATATCTACAGCCGATTTTAAAACCATTAATGAGTGCACGCCACTGTCTATTTCTGGATGATAGTTAGGTTTATTGGGAATACCAAACAACGCATCTAGCTCAGGTAACACCACGTACAAGGCGCCGCACGATCTGAGCGTGTGAATAAATACCTCAGGATTTCTCTCCTCCAAGCTGCGCTGCCATTCTTGCCAGGCTCGTTCGGCAATCAAATGTTTTAATTCACCTTTTTTAACCATTTCATACATCAATGATCGCGTTTCATCCGCTAATTTAAACCCTAAGTGATAATAACGGGCTGCAAAACGTGCGACACGCAACACTCGGACTGGATCTTCAACAAACGCTGGTGAAACATGACGTAATAATTTAGCCTGTAAATCACACTGACCATGATATGGATCTATAATTTTTCCATCCGTATCCATTGCCATCGCATTGATCGTCAGGTCCCTACGAGCTAAATCGTCCTCTAACGTAACCAACGGATTAAAATCACACACAAAACCATGGTAGCCAGGAGCACTTTTTCGCTCAGTTCTCGCCAAAGCGTATTCTTCTCGAGTGTTAGGATGCAAAAAAACTGGAAAATCTCGCCCAACTTGCTGATAACCTTGTTGAAGCAAGATCTCCGGCGTAGCACCTACCACCACCCAATCCTGCTCTTTAACAGGGTAACCCAACAACCGGTCACGAACTGCGCCCCCTACTAAATAAACGTTCATTTTTTTCTCAAGATACACTAACTAGCGATCAATTAATGCAGGTATCTTTCACATTTATTCATGTTCGATAAACAAAATAAGATAAATGTGTCGCACCTAGTTAATAGTTATCTGCGATTATAGTATATTACTTACCCATGAGTAAAAGACGAATCACCCACCAACAGTCGGCGCGGATAGAAAAAAAACAAAAACGCTATCGCCAACCGACTGCACCAGAACATCCTGCTGCGACACTAGACGGCCTAATCATCAGACGTTTCAGTCGACATGCTATTGTTGAAACACTAGATGGTGACCGAACGCATTGCTCCATACGACCAACAATAGACTCGTTGGTTTCAGGTGATCGTGTTGTCTGGCAAATTGAAGGAGAAAACCAAGGTGTCGTCGTGAGTCGTTATCCCCGAGAATCTGTGCTTGGTCGCCCTGACAAACAAGGGCAACTCCGTCCTGTTGCTGCTAATATCACCCAGGTAATCATCGTTGTTGCGCCTAAACCTGAAATTTCGTGGCCTTTATTAGATAGTTATTTAGTCATGACCGAGTATCTAAAGCTACGAGTTTGCATTTTATTAAATAAAGCAGATTTACCCTGCGAGCAACTACAAAAAAGATTGCTTCAGCAATATGAGTCATTAGGTTACACCATTTTATTGACCCGCCACGACGACAAAAACTCTTATAGACGTCTGCAAAATATATTGGACAATCAAACTAGCGTATTCGTAGGGCAATCTGGCGTAGGTAAATCATCGCTCATTTCACAAATTTTACCATTTGAACTAAATATACAAACAGCAGCAATTTCTGAACACGCAGACTTAGGAAAACATACAACCAGCAATTCATGCCTATACCATGTACCAACTGGAGGCGCATTAATTGATTCACCAGGTATACGTGAGTTTGGCTTGTGGCATATGCCAACAGTAGAAATAGCAAAAAGCTATCGCGAATTTCAACCCTATCTATCACAATGCAGATTTCGTAATTGCAACCACCGTGACACCATTGGTTGTGAAATAATCGCAGCAGTCAAGAATAATTTAATAGCCCGCGATCGTTACGAAAATTATGTTAAAATATCGACGCAATTTGCAAAATAAAGACTTAGGATATTCCATGTTTAAATATTTCTCTTTTGCCAATATGGCCGCCGGTTTTGTAGCAGTGATGGTTGGGTTTACAAGTTCAGCTGTTCTTGTTTTTCAAGCAGCAACAACCGCAGGAGCCTCACCTGCCGAAATTAGCTCGTGGCTATTTGCGTTGGGTACGAGCATGGCTATTACCTGTATTGGTCTTTCTTTGTATTATAAGACCCCTATTTTAACCGGCTGGTCCACACCAGGTGCTGCTCTTTTAGTAACCAGTTTAACCGGCGTTTCAATGCCTGAGGCTATTGGAGCATTTGTATTTGCAGCCTTACTATCCGTTTTAACTGGAGCTACCGGTATTTTTGAAAAAGCAATTAAACACATCCCCCGCTCGCTGACCTCCGCCATGTTAGCAGGTATTCTTATCCACTTTGGCTTGAATATATTTGTTGCAATGCAAGAGCAATTTATTCTAATTGCTGGAATGTTAATTACCTATTTAATTGGAAAACGGGCGTTCCCTCGTTATGTGATTATTATTGTCTTATTAATAGGGATTTGTATTGCTAAAACACAAGGCTTATTTCACTTAGATAATATTCATTTAACATTAGCCTACCCAATATTTACATTTCCCGTATTTACCTTGTCTACGCTGCTAAGTGTTGGTATTCCCTTATTTATCGTCACGCTAACGTCACAAAATGTCCCTGGTGTTGCAGTACTTAATGCATCTGGCTATCAACCGCCCATTTCACCTATTATTACGATGACCAGCCTCACGAACCTTCTACTAGCACCTTTTGGTAGCTACTCGATTAGCTTAGCCGCAATTACAGCCGCTATCTGCACCAGCAAAGAAGCTGACCCCGATCCTGCAAATCGTTATAAAGCGACCATTTTTGCAGGTCTTTGTTGGTTATTTATTGGGATATTTGGTGCCACCATCGTCACTTTATTTTTTGCATTTCCCAAAGAACTTGTCTTGGCAGTAGCAGGATTAGCGTTGCTTGGCACAATCGCGACTAGCCTTAAAGTCGCTCTCGATGAAGATGCTCAACGTGAAGCCGCGCTCATTACCGTGCTTGTTTCTGCATCCGGAACTACACTATTCGGTATTGGGGCCGCATTTTGGGGGTTAATCGCAGGTATATTGTCGTCAATCATTCTAAACTGGCGTAAAAAAGAGTTCGTTGCAGTTATGGAGGTAGCGACAAATCTGAGTACAGATAAAGGCTAACAAATTGTCCTCACTAAACGCGACCACATGCGACATCAAAACGTTGCTAGACTAAATATACCAACGGACGACTGCGACTGTCCGCATGTTCAGCCCCACAACCAGACTGCTCCGACTTGTTAACACAGGAAGGTAAGGGAAAAAAATGAAACGCCGTATCCAATGGTGCTGGGCTCATGGGAACACGTTTAGCAGCATCCGAACAGGCAATATTTTTTATAGGAGTTTGAAGCTCTTTCAAATAACTAAGCATGGCTGCCTTGCCAGCTTGGCTACAATGTTTATTATCCATCGCAGAAATCCTCTTTTTTAAATCATCCAGTACTAATTTAAGTTCATCAGTGACCTTTAATTCGCTGAGTATTTCACTAATAGCAGCCATTCTAGAGGCTGAAACGCGTTGATCAATAGCTGGTTTAAAAAAAAGTGACATCCAGCTTTCCGAAGCATTAACTGCTTTAAATGCTAAACATCGAATTAAGTAATTAATATAGATTTGAATAAATTGAGAGTCTGTAACCTCAGTAGTCGAAAGTACTTTTTCTAAAAGTGTTAAACGGCTAGTTTCATCTAGATTTTGTAGCATCTTTTTAAATAATATGTTGATCCTAAGCTCCTTTAAAGCAGGTGCAAGATTTTGCATATATGTACGTAATAACTGGTCAAGAAAATTTTTCACCTTTGAAGAGATAGAAGGCTCTGTTTGGGCCATTGGGGCCAATATCACTAATAAATGTTCAGGCCTAAACCAGGCATCAGCCTTTTGGAATAACGTTTCATCTTTTACTGATTGCAGCCATGCCTGCATAGTACTACCACTTGCCACAGTACCACCCAATGCAGGAAGTACAACTAACTCCATAATATTAGCGTAAGCACGACGAGCTTTTCTAAGGCTAAAGGTTCGATCTCCAATTACAGTATTAATTAGCTTAAATATCTCACTTACCTTGTCTATCAATATGTTAGAGCAATCGCCTATCGAAACTGTCGTGGAGTATAATGAGCGAGATTGAAAAGACTCGGTCATTATAGAGGTTGTTAAAATTAAAAGACGCCGTTTTGCTTCCTTATCGTCAATATGCTCATATTCCCTGAAAATTCTAGTTTCTATTGATTCACGCATCTGATACATCTGAATCATAGTTTCTATTTCACTCGAAAATTTTACATTTTGATAACTCAAAATTAACGAGATAAATAACCGATTACAGGATGGAATGCATGCATCATCGTTATCTTCTCTCAAATTTTTCCATATAATATCGAACGTAGTTTCTTGCTGACCTAAAACTATAGGCTGCTGGCCTAATCTTTCTCTTTCATCTTTATTGTCTCTGGCTAGATCACGTAGAAAATTATAAAACGTGTGATATGCGGCCGCTGCAGACACCATTTGCGTCGAAGTATACTCTTGGCCTATCTGTAAGGCATCTGTAAAGGTGCTTTTCTCGACTAAATCTACCAACTTATAAACTGTGACTTTAGAAATAGGGCGATTCGCCATTTGACTATCTAACTTAGCCTGTTCAAAATAGGAGCCAAATTTTTTTGCGACGTTTGGATTTGTTTTAATTCGGCGCTCAAAACGTATTAGCTCTTTTTCAGTAAAATGAGTAGCCCCATTAGGAGCATCATAATTATAAAATGTTGGTACATTTAAAAATTTTTGTCGCGCTACACTATTATTAAGATTGATTAAATGCGTGGCCTTTTGTGCTAAAAGCAGGTCTTCTATGGAATGTTCCGCTATACAGTTTAATTTTATACTATCAGTATCACTTTCTATTGTTGGCATTAACAAACGCAAATAGTTGTTTTTAAAATGTTCGGAATTCGCTTTTGGCTCTATTTCTTTTTGCAAACAGCCAAGCCAGCCTGCCCCACAAACAATTTTCGCAAATAAAATCCACTTTCTATTTGCACCTTCCGGGGCATCCAAATAGCTAACAGGAGATCTGCGCTTTAATTTATGCGAATGCTGATTCTCCGTTTGTAGTATTTGATTCCAACGCAACCTAAAAATTTCATAAACTGATCTCATTATGTCAGAATCGACCTGATTCTTTGCCCTTAACTGATAAAATAGTTTATCAATACCGTCATTAACCACCTTATCATCACTGTCTTCACGGAGCTCAGCTAAGATAATTCGCAATTCGTCTATTCCAAAAGCTGGACCAATTTTTAATTCTGTGTACAACTCATTAAGCTGCTCTGCTTCACCTATTAAAGACGCATCATAACTACAGAGCCACCGCGCGATTCCCTTCATTTCAGCATCTAGGTTCATATTTGATCCGTTCAAACAATTACCTAAAATTTCAATTAAATGGATATATTGGTCATTTACACAAATAACTTGTGCATATAAATTTTTTACATCATCAATTGAAGCATCATGCACAAGCCAATCTGCCAGGCATATTGAAAAGCTGCTTTCGTCGATTTTTTTAGATCTTAATTTAAAGTACTTATCTACTAACTCGAGAAGAGGGCGCAATGAAACACGTGGTATTTCACCAAAGTTCGCCCATTTTTTAAATATTGTTGTTTTGAACGTATTCTTTAATTGATAATACTTTTGGTCCAGAGCGGCATGACGTTCAGCCGATCTACCCTGTTCGGCTAAAAATTGCTGCGGCAGATCTTCTATTGGTATACGACTAGCACGACAAACATCCAAAATTTGCTGAACCCAAACAGATAACATACAACATTACATCCCTAAAAATTTTACATAATATTACGATAATTTGGTAAATTTGGCGAGATACACGCACTATTTAGGGCATTGTTAAAAGAATATTTTTAAATAAACGAAAAACACTCGTTGCGAACGAAGTGAAACAGAGTAATTTTAATTCCGATCTAGATTGATTTGCTAACGCTAGTAAAAACGAATTATTAGACATTTGTACAGAATGAGCATAATCCAGTGTGCAGATAAATTTAAAAAAAAAGCGGCTATATGAGCCGCTTTCTGTAATAAGACCTGGCAATGACCTACTTTCACATGA
>CAZZGV010000112.1:0-6486 GCA_964654255.1 uncultured Legionella sp.
AGGAGTATCTAGCGCTTTAATGACTATTTGTAGGTGGGATTAATTCACCGTTTACCAACAACTTCCAAATCGTGATCGTCTTTTGGGTGTGGTAGCCAATCAACGTTGCCGTTTTTATCGGCTATGAAACCATCTTTGGAAGAAGCAATATATAGGATGATTTTGTTCATAGTATTAAATCTTTTCTCCATTTACTTATAATTCAGTAGTTATAATTCTCTGAATTTCTGGCACATTATATTCTGCGTGACCGGCTTCAACTAATAAATTGGGTAAAGGACTATCAATTTATTCATTACTGAGTTTTTTTCATTGTATATTCTTAAAAATAATTCCTACTCGTTCATCGATGGATTTAGCTGGAATAGCTACACATTCGTAACCAAATTTAGCGTAAGCATCTCTATGCACTTGCTCAAATTTAACTGAGTCTTCAAAACTTATTTGCCTCGCATCGGTATTTGTTATAAAGCCTAAGTTTTCAAGGAAGAAAGCTTGTTTTTCATAAATATCATATTTGTGAATTCGTTTTATTTCATCCATCAGGTTAGGGGATGGCTCAAAACCAAGATATAGGGCAAGCGCATAGGTGCAGATTGGTGAGCGGTCATAAAAATGCAGGTTAGAATAATCATCGCACATATCAATTTGCCGATGTTTTTGAAGCCTAACAATATCATCAATAAAATTAGAGTGCTTCCAAGGCGCCATGTCACCCTGAGCTTGTCTAAAGGCAATAAGGTCAGTTGCTGCCTCGCTTACAACACTTGCTCCTGTTAATTCCAGGGCACGAATAACAGAGGTTTTTCCACAGCCGGGAGTACCCGTTATGATGTATCGCTTCATGGCTTAAGCTCCATAAACGCAGGATAGAATTCAAGCGTCTTTACATCTAACCAACGGGTTTTAACTGCGATTAATATATCTTGTGCCATTCTTCTCAATTGGGGTAATTGATCATTTTTTGAAGCCACATCAATAAAGGATTGAAGTCTTGTTAGGACTCGAGGTCTGACATTATTTTCTTCTGGTTTCCATAAGGAATTTTCAGGAGTCGGACCCGACGGCCCCACTCTATCTTTATCTATAACAGAGTTTAGAAGAGGAATGGTTTGTTGCAATAACCAAAAACCGCAAGCTTCGGTGTAAGCAGTCATATAAGCTAAATCATCTGAGGCAGCTGGTATTACGCGTTTTAATTCTTCTCTATAGATTATTTCCAAAGATTCAATTACTTCATGGGGTATAGCCTTAGCGCACCAACAGGTGGGCATGCTCATTCGTAAGTAGGTGCCATCCAGTAATGCATTACGCACAACTGCCCACTCAAAATCGATGAGTTGTAATTCTTGAGAATTCTTGTGATCAAACACATTGTCTGGACAGATGTCCCCATGGGTTAATACTGTAAATGCGCCTGGTGTGATGAGTGATTTAATTAAGCTTTGTGCTTCATGGACGGTTTCGGGGGTGACAGTTAATCCAAAGTTTTTATTGGCTAGCTCAAGTTGAGGCAATAAGTCACTAAATATAAAATCAAGTTCATCTTGCATGCTTTCCGCTTGCGGATTGATGTCATGCAGAATGGCTTCATATTTTGAAACATGACCAAAGCTTGCAGCATGAAAATTTGCCAGTGCCATCATAAAACGATTTAGGGCACCAATTGCGGCTGCATGATTAGGTAGAGTTAAAGAATCAACCAAACTAATATGTTCAAGGCCTAAATCTTCAAGCAGGATAAATCGATGCTCCTTATTACCACCATAAAATTTGGGGACGTTATGATGCCATTGTTTAACCCCACTTAAAAATTCCAGACCAGCCCAATCTCGTGCGAACCGCGCATAAGCATCTTTGTCATCGTCATCCATTGCTTCGGGCAATGACTGCTTTAGAATGATGCTTGCAGGGATAACATCAGATTTCTTTTCTAAATAAAGCCGCAAAACCACATTTCTTCGATCAGGCTCACTTAAAAAAGTAGCTGACTTTATCTCGCATAGATTTGCAAAATATTGCTGTAATAAATGTTGTGCTGCCTGGATAACATTTGGATCTGGTATTTGCTTATCTGTTTCTTCATGATTCATACATTTGCTTCTTTTAAAATTTTATTAATGAACTGAGTTTTAGCATCAGTATACTGTTCACGATCATAGGTGTATTGTTGCGATAATTTTATTTTTAATTGTTCATACTCATGTGCTGCTTCAGGGTGGGCAATCAAGTAATCTCGAAAAATAATTCGATGTTGTCCACGTTTAGACTGAGGCTCAATAATATGGACATGATGTGTCCTTTTCTCACCAAATGGGGGCATACCTTTTACGAAAAACATCTTTTCGGGGTCAGGATCTTCTCGCCAATAAATATATCCAATATTTTCAAGAGTATTTATAGCAGCTTTTTTAATATTGGGGAGTGAATCAACAACTATTTGGATGTCAATAATAGGCTTAGCTAACATTCCAGGAATAGCAGTGCTTCCTACATGCTGTATATCAATAAGATGCTTTCGGGGAATTAGTTCACGCAGTATTTTAATCTCAAGTTCTGCTATTTGAGGCCATAGATCATCATAAGGAGCCAATTCAATGCCATCGCTCTTGTAGGTTTCGTACCAAAATAATTCTGTACCATCGGAGGTTTGTTTTGTGCCTCTATAGTCAAAACCAGATTTTTGTAAGACTTTTCGAGAGGCAAGCTGATCCGGATAGGCGGAAGCAACTATTTTATTAATCAATAAATGTTGGAATCCCCAATGAACTAAAGCTTTTGTTATTTCCGTGGCGTATCCTTTGCTCCAATATTTTTTGTGTAAATGATAGCCAATTTCAATTTCAGACTGAGTGTCATCAAAGAGCAAATGAAACAAGCCAGCTTCGCCAATAAAATTGCCGCTTTCTTTTTCAAATACCAAATAAAATCCCATGTCATGTTTTTTTTGATAAGACAATGCAAAATTTAAATAATCCTGGACTTGTTCTTTTGTTTGAGCTCCACCTTCACCAGTATATTTCATTACCTCGTGATCAGAGCGTAATGCTACTAATTTATCTAAATCCGTCAACTCAGGTGCTTTCAGAATCAGGCGTTTGGTTTCTAAAAAAATACTCATTTCTTTACTCGATTATTCAGATGAATCATTAAGCTATTTTACTCGTATAAATAATTTTCTGGATTTCTGGCTGTTGATATTCTGCATGTCCTACTTCAACCAGCAAATTGGGAAGAGGATTATATTCTGCTTTATCATGAGTATGACCGCAGAATGCTAAGAAGTTGATATCCGTGTAGGTCAAGCAAATATCTCTTAATACTTCACCAGTTGCTTCTGACGCGAAGTAAGGCAGCCAGTCATCATTGCTTATTTTACCTGCATGGAAGCATACTTCTTTAAATGGTGGAATATGCGTTAAAACAATAACTCTTCGAGGATACTCTTTTACTGCTTGTAATAATTGCATTTGGAGCTGGATAGCATCAAGATCAGCAAGTTGCTGCATTTTTGCTAATAGTTGAGACTTACCAAGAATCTTTTCTTGAAATAAATCAACGATCATTCTACTGTCATTAAGCACGACCCTGCTATCATAATAGTTACCCAGACGACCGTCAGCCCAGCCATCATGCCCCACTAAAATCGTATCTTTATCCAATCGTTGCGGACTTGCTGCAGGCAGCCAAAATAAATACTTATTAGACTCAGTTAATTCAACCATTAGATTTCGTACTTCACTTATTTGGCCGCGATAATAATCATGATTACCAAGAACGAAATAAACAGGTTTTTCGATAAAATTTGACAATTCTTGCAGTATATCTTTGATACTGGGAGCTTCTGCAATATCACCACTTATTAATAGAGCATCGCATTTGGTGTTAATAATTTTTTGGTAAAATTTTTTGCGTTCATCTGCATCCAGGAAATTTAAATGAACATCGGTTAACCATGCCAGTTTCATGTTATTTACTCTGTATGGAAGTTAATTTTTGCTCGAGTAACTCAATCCGATCATTGGCAATACTGCCGTATTGGGCAAAATGCCCAGGAATAGCTCCTTTAAATGATGGAGAATGCATGATTTCTCGCAGCGAATTAATCAAATATTCTTGTAGGATGGAATCAGAATTTTTGATTTCATCAACTATTTCAAGCCTTCCATCTAGGACTGATACTATATCTTCAAAATCATGGCTGGCGTAAAAATCCATTTTGCCTCTGGTTTTAAATGCTTCAAATTTGGTAGCTAAAAAATAAGGAGCTGTAACAACACGAATTTCAAGGTTTTCAGCTAGTAGATAGAGGTTCGAAGATGCAATTGCTTGTTTATACCAACGATTTCCAAATCCTAAAATTGTTTCATCAGTGGGCATCACATCAAGAATGACATCATCATAAAACCAACGACAAATGACATCTTCAGTTATAGATTTATTGAAGCCTTGTTTGTTAAGTTTTTTCTCTAACTGGTAGTATTGATTCCTGGAAATAACATCCACAATACAATCAACATCAAGTGTATAGCGCACGTCTGGCACCAGCGGATCAGATATGAATAAACCCGTGGTACATCCTCCTAAGAAAACAACATCATTTCGAATATCACCTAATTTTGTTGCAACAAACTCTAACATTCTTAGATTTGCCAATTTCACATTGTTATTACCCAACATGATTTAATTTTTCCTTTAAAAGCTCTGTTGCAAGATTGCGCTCTCGGGGGCGTCCTGAGCGGAGGACGTCAATTAATACAAGTAGCTCATGAAAAGCTGTATCAGGATTTGCCCTTAAAGCTTTTGATAAATTAGGGTGAATCGGCAATAATGCAACACCCCGATCTTCTCCCATTGCATCAGGCCATACAGGAATGGGATCATTACCTAATGCAATTTTATCGCGAAAAATGGGAGCAGCAATTGCTGTTGGAGTACCTCGCGTATATTCACCTAGTTTTACTGGGAATAGGAATTTGATTGAATGCACCAAAAACTCTTCTGCTGCATGAACATTAGGAAAGAGTTTTCCTTGTTTGTCTTTCCGTAATAACCCAGCTTCTTCTAGCCGCTTTATACCTGCATTGACTTCAGCTAAGCTAATCCCTAATGCAGCGGACAATTGCCGCTGGGATAATTCACTTCCTATATTTGCCAATAGCTTTATTAATACAACGCAATCCTGTGACTTTAACATGGTATTATTCTCTAAATGACATAAATAAAGTATATCACAAGTGTTCGCTGTTCGCGAACAGAAGAACGATTGGAATAGCAAAAGGCAAGATATAGATAATGACCTATCAGATGAGTATAATTTATTAATTAAAAATCGAGAGTTAACTACTTGATACAGGAATTATTTATGATGTAATTGCTCCCTTAAAAAGGGAATAAAATGGATGTAAGAATGAAAAAAAATCTTTTCGCAATTGGCTTTTTGGGTTTAATGCCAATAATTTCTTTTGCTTATATACCGTCTGATATCGACAAACTAAATAAATCAGATAATTGCCAACAGTGTGATATTACCGAGTATATTATTAATAATTATCAAAAAGAGACCTTTCTGGCCGAAAATTTAAACCATTCATATTGGACAGCAGCTTATCTTAGAGATGTGGATTTTAGAAAGAAAAGTCTTATTCATTCAAATTTTGTAGTTTCAAGAATGTTCGAAACTATTTTTGATGAGTCTGATTTATCTGATAGCAACTTTTCTAATAGTGAATGTGAACAGTGCTCACTCAAAAATACAAAACTTAAAAACAGTAATTTTTATAAGGCTAATTTTGAATATGCTCAATTTACTAATGCAGATTTATCAAGCGCAAGTTTAGAGAAAGGAGTTTTTTCTCATGCTCAATTTATGAATGCTAATTTTTTAGGTGCAAATTTAAGCGGAGCTAATTTATCGAGAGCAAATTTATATGGATCTAATATTACTCAAAAACAATTAGATTCATTGAGCTTTTATCGATGTGCAACATTGCCTGATGGCTCAGTTTATGATGAAAATGGAGAAATTGATTGTGATCAATAAAAAGAATATTAATTCTGCAATAATATTTTGTCTTTTGCTGAGTACTACGTCTGTAAATGCCAAAATCTCATACTCCGATAAGGATCTTGAGCAATATAATAAATATCACTCATGTCAGAAATGTGATCTTTCCGGTGCTAACCTAGAGGGGCAAGAGCAATCGATATTAGATGGTTCTATTTTAATTTCTGCAATATTAAATGGAGAATTTATCGGTTCAAGTTTTGTTGGCAGTATCCTTACTCAAGTAAATTCTTATAGTTTAAAAGCTATGGTTTCGAACTTTAGCGAAGCAAGATGCAATTATGCAAAATTCTATAAAGCCAGCTTCAGTGGTGCAAATTTTCAAAATGCTGATTTAAGTAAGGTGAATTTTAAAGCAGCTAATCTTTCTTCTGCTGATTTTACTAATGCCTCTCTAAAAGGAGCTAATCTTGATTTCA
>CAZZGV010000113.1:0-6457 GCA_964654255.1 uncultured Legionella sp.
GGCCACTCCCGCCACCAAACCTTACACCGGAGCTGTTAAATTATTTAGTTCGATTAGGGTGGTCGCATGGCGATCAAGAGATTTTTAGCATCGTGGACATGATCGCAAATTTTGATTTAGAGCATGTGAGTCGTGGCGTATCAAGTTTTAACTATGATAAGTTGTATTGGTTAAATCAGCATTATCAAAAATCCGATTCACCAGTAATTGTTGGAGAAGCGCTTGGTTGGCATTTCACACAATTGGGTCTTGATGTAAAAAACGGGCCAGCACTTTCTGATTTGGTCATGGTACAAGCTGAACGGTGTAAAACGCTGGTAGAAATAGCTGAAAAAAGCCGTTATTTTTATGAAGATGCGATTGAGTATGATCAAGATGCAGTAAAAAAACATTTACGACCGGTTATTTTGGAGCCTTTAACGGCTCTTTATGAATGTTTACGTCACGTTGATACATGGCAACCAGATGTTTTGCAGCAGTGTATAAATGATATTAGCGCTAAATTTGATATTAATATGGGGAAAATAGCCCAGCCTTTGCGTGTTGCGGTAACCGGCAGCGGTATGTCACCTTCGATCGATATGACATTGACGTTTGTCGGCAAGCAGCGCGTGCTTGATCGTTTAGAAAACGCGCTGCAGATGATTCGCGAACGAGCTGTTGCTAATAAAGATTCGTAATGGTGGTAATCAATTAAATTATACCTCAACTTTTTTTAATCCTTGTCGATACCAGTAAATATGGTTATCAATTGGATTAATGTCATGAAAGAAAAACATTTTGCCTATAAAATTTTCAGAGATAGTGCTGGTCTCGTTTGTAATCAATCCGAATTTGAAGAAGACAAGATGTTGGATGTTCTAAAGGATATCCAGCATACAAAGACAAAAGGTATTTATTGGGTTTTTAAACAGTTAGATGGCAAGCCACAAGAGGCACTTTGTATTATTGACTGTGAGCCTGGCCGAATTTATTACCATCATTCTGGTGAGGTTGAGGATTTAGAGGACACCATAAAAAAATTACATCATGGAAGGGAATAATTATCATGAAATTCAAATCATTTCTTACAGGATTCGCTATAGGATTATTACCCATCGCTGGATTAGCTGCCGCGCCAGATACGATCGGAACAGCAAAAACAATATGGATACAACAAGTTAAAATGGCGGTTTCTGTGCCGGTATGTAAAAGTTTTGTTTCCGATGAGGCAATTGCATCTCAAATGAACATTCGCAATATAAATTATGACAAATGTATTTCGTTAATGCCGGCAATTACCGATCAATGTCTAAAAAAATACGATGCTAGTTTACCCCCCACCATTAATGATGAGTCTGCCGAAAAATGGGGGCGATTGATAGGCGAGTGTATTGGTAATAATTTTGCTATGAGTTATTTGTATTCTGATGCAGATGCTAAGCCTATTGTTTTAAAAGATAGTTTTGGAGGTTAATATGTTAGTAACGTTTAGTTGTGATGCTTATCAAAATATTACGATGTTTGGTGATACAGCGGTGCGTTTGATAAAAATGATGGGGCATAGCGGTGTGGTGCCAAGCGCGATTTTAGCGGAAGATATTTTGTCCGCGCTGAAGCATTTAACACATGCGATTGAACAAGAAAAAAATAACCCATCGCCAAGGCCCCTCCAACTATCTGAAGAAGATGGAGATGATGAGCCTGACATTAGTTTGGTGCAAAGGGCTTTTCCCTTAATTGAGTTGTTGAAGGCTGCAGAAAAGCAACAATGTGCGGTGATGTGGAGATAGGTTGCTTATCCTAAAAGTTTTTTTAATACCTGTTGTGCAGCCTGCTGTTCCGCTTTTCGGCGATTATCTCCTTCGCCATTAACGGAAATATTTAAAGTTGGAATTTTACAGAGTACGTGAAACACTTGCTCATGCTCTTCGCCTTCCACTTTTGTTAGCGTGTATTCTGGAAGCGTTTGTTTTTTTGCTTGTAAATATTCTTGTAGTTGGGTTTTAGCGTCTTTTAAGTTGTTGCGTAGTTGTTTGTCATCTAAACGTGACTGATATAAGTGAAGAATAACGCGTTGTGACGCTTCAAAACCACCATCAAATAAAACGGCCGCAAATATAGCCTCTAGAGCATCAGTTAATATTGACGCTCGACGAAAGCCGCCACTTTTAAGCTCTCCTTGACCAAGGTAAAGATAGTCGCCTAATTCTATTTCAAGGGCGATATTTGCTAGTGTTTCACCTTTTACTAGATGTGCTCGCAGACGGCTTAGTTCGCCTTCACTGCATTCAGGAAATTTTTCAAACAGTGCATTGGCAACAACAAAGCTTAAAATCGAATCGCCGAGAAATTCAAGGCGTTCATTGTTTTTAATGCCGGCGCTACAGTGTGTTAACGCTTGTTTTAAATAGGTGGATGACTTAAATTCATAATTTAAGCGTTTGTAGAGCCGGGAAAAATTATTATGCACTGATATCTACCTCTTGATATGCATTAAAATCAAATAATAGGCTTACATTGGCTATTAATGGTCTGATAACTTTATATTTTATAGATAGTTTAAATTTATTTTCGCCATTGGGCTCGATAATAATTTGTTCTGGGGAAATACTTTCAATGCTATTCACATAGAGCTGATTCAACAGTTTGGTTCTTAACATCGCGCCATTTGCAGCTGGGTCGCTTGAAAATTCCGTTGCAGGTATTTTATCAAGGGCTTGCATGGAATTTTTTACTTCATAATATTGTATGTACACAGGAACTACCCGCATAGTAATGACCCCAGCAATGATTATGATTGCCATCGTTAACAGCATACCAATTAATGTAATTCCTTGATGCTTATGCATAGTGCTCCCCTAATGTATTAATTTTCCTAGTTTAGACCAGCGTACAGTATCTGTTTTTCCATTCCAGCTCATCCACACTAAAAATGCTTTACCACGTAAATACTCATCAGACACAAAGCCCCAAAATCGGCTGTCAGCGCTATCATCTCGATTATCACCCATCATAAAATATTGGTTGGGTGGAACTTCTACTTCAAAATCCACAGCAGGCACATCGGGTCGCACAAAAATATCATGTTCAACACCGTTTAAATTTTCTTTATAAGTGGCAACGGCCTTTCCTGAGCTTGGGTCGGTAGTGTATTCGACAAAGGCTTGTTTCATTTCTTTACCATTGATGGTTAGTATCTTATTGTGATAACTGATTTTATCTCCAGGAACGCCTATAACACGCTTAATGTAGTCAAAAGATGGATCGGGTGGCCAACGAAAAACCGCTATTTCTCCAGTTTTTGGATTAGAAATCGATAGAATTTTTTTTTCCCAAACAGGTAGCCTAAAACCATAAGCAAATTTATTAACGGCTACAAAATCGCCCACTAAAAGGGTTGGTTCTAATGAACCAGAAGGGATTCGAAAGGGTTCAATTAAGAATGAGCGTAATAATAAAACAATAAAAAAAACTGGAAAAAAAGAACGTGAGTATTCAATAATTTTCCTGGGGTTTTGTTGAGGTTTGCGCTTTGGCGCCCAAAACAAAATATCAAGCAGGTAGATAACACCACTTCCAAAAGAAAGCACAACTAACCAAAAAGCAAAGCTCATATATTACCTCTTAATGATAACCGTCAAATGACGTTACTTCCCGCATATAAGTTACGCTAAGCACGAGGGAATTCCTTTTAACATCGTATTATTTTTTCTTATCTGTTTGGAAAACAGCCATGAATGCCTCTTGTGGGATTTCTACATGTCCCACTTGCTTCATTCGTTTTTTACCAGCCTTTTGTTTTTCTAGCAGCTTGCGTTTACGTGAAACGTCGCCTCCATAGCACTTTGCAGTAACGTTTTTGCGAAGGGCTTTTACCGTTTGTCGTGCAATAATATGTGCACCTAACGCTGCTTGAATGGCCACATCAAACATTTGCCGTGGAATCAATTCTCGCATTTTATCAGTAAGCACTTTACCACGCGTGAGCGCTGTATTGCGATGCACGATCACGGCTAGTGCATCGACACGCTCGCTATTAATTAAAACATCCATTTTTACTAAATCAGCTTCTTGGAAACATAAAAAACTATAATCTAAAGAAGCGTAACCACGGCTAACTGATTTTAAGCGGTCAAAAAAATCAGAAACCACTTCACTCATTGGTAAATCATAGGTGACTGAAACTTGGCGACCACTATAGGTCATATTAACTTGTATGCCCCGACGTTCTGTACATAAGGTGATGACTTGGCCTAAATAATCTTGTGGTACTAAAATATTGGCTCGTACAATAGGTTCTAGCATTTTTTTAATTTGTTGAGCTGGGGGAAGTCGCGATGGATTATCAACCATCACCGTTTCATCTTTGGTATTGATAATTTGATAAATAACAGTTGGCGCGGTTGAAATTAATTCAAGGTTGTATTCACGCTCAAGACGTTCTTGGATAATTTCCATGTGCAACATGCCAAGGAAACCACAGCGAAAACCAAAACCTAATGCTTCAGAAGACTCAGGTTCATAAAACAGTGATGCGTCATTAAGACTCAATTTAGCCAAGGCTTCACGAAACGCTTCAAAATCATCGGAGCTAATAGGAAATAATCCCGCGTATACTTGGGGCTTAACGCGTTTAAATCCTGGTAATGCGGTAGTGGCTTGATTTCTTTCTAGTGTTAATGTATCGCCGACAGGTGCCCCTTGAATTTCTTTAATTCCAGCGACTACATAACCTACTTCGCCTGCTTGCAATCGTTCTCGAGGTGTTCGTTTGGGGGTGAAAATGCCGACTTGATCAACTTCGTATGCTCTTCCACTCGACATAACTCGCATTTTATCGCCTTTGCGTATTGTGCCATTCATAATGCGGACCAACGAAACCACACCTAAATAACTATCAAACCATGAGTCAATGATTAATGCTTGTAGAGGTGCGTCAATATCACCTTCTGGTGCAGGGATACGCGCAACCAATGCTTCTAATACGTCTTCAACACCCAATCCGCTTTTCGCACTGACATGAATTGCGTCATGAGCATCTAAGCCAATAATATCTTCGATTTCAGTAATAACACGTTCAGCATCGGCTTGTGGGAGATCAATTTTATTTAATACAGGTAGCACTTCTAACTCTTGATCAATCGCTGTGTAACATACCGCTACTGTTTGTGCCTCAACACCTTGAGCCGCATCAACAACTAAAATAGCTCCTTCGCAGGCAGCTAACGAGCGTGATACTTCATAACTGAAATCCACATGACCTGGGGTATCAATGAAATTCAGTAAATAGATCTTTCCATCGCGCGCAGTGTAGTTGAGCGAGACGCTTTGGGCTTTAATGGTGATGCCGCGCTCACGTTCAATATCCATGGAATCAAGAACTTGTGCTTCCATTTCACGGTCAGATAGCCCGCCGCACAGTTGAATGAAGCGATCAGCCAATGTAGATTTACCATGGTCAATATGGGCAATAATAGAAAAATTACGGATTAAGGTTAAATCACTCAATGGAGAAGCCTAGTAGTAAATTGCGCTATTTTAGCTTAATTCGCATCGTCCAGAAAGTAGGCATGGCTTTCTTTAATCGATATTATCGAGTATTTGTGATATTCGCTAATGCCGGCATAGTAGATTGGCAAGCGAAGATATGGATATATTGGTTGATAGCGTTGCAAAACAGCAAAAATACAGGGATGATCGCTGTGAATGTTTTTATAAGGATGCACTGTATGCGCTCATTCATTAGATTATTTATTGTTTTATCCATGGCCTTTAATGCTTGCAGTTTGTATGCTGAAGAGGCGTTGGTTCATCGTAAAGATGTGAATGTTTTTATGGATAAAATGGTCAGGCAGCACCATTTTGATAGAAAGCAGTTGGTAAGCACGCTTAGAGCGGCAGAATTTCAGCCACAAATTATTGAGTCAATGGAACGACCTTATGAAAAAAAAACATGGGATGTTTATCGAGATTTATTTCTAACTCCACAGCGTGTGCAGGCAGGCATTGATTTTTGGCAAGCAAATCAAGACGTATTAGAGAAGGCACAAAATAAATATAATGTGCCGGCGGATATTATCGTTGCAATCATTGGTGTGGAAACGCTTTATGGAAAGCATCAAGGTAACTACCGTGTATTGGATGCATTAACAACGCTTGCATTTCATTATCCCAAACGTGCTCCTTATTTTACTAGAGAATTAGAAGAATTTTTGTTGCTTTGTCGCGAGCATGGTGTGCCGGCTACACAATATACGGGCTCTTATGCAGGGGCGATGGGAAAGCCACAGTTTATGCCTAGTAGTTATCGTGTTTACGCGGTTAACTATGCTAGTGGAAATAACAGACCTGATTTAATGAATCAGGATTCGGATGCTATCGTTAGCGTAGCAAATTACTTTCATCAGTATGGTTGGAAAATGAATCAAGAGGTAGCTCAACCGGTTAATGTAAAAGGTTGGCGTTACAAGAAAAT
>CAZZGV010000114.1:0-6454 GCA_964654255.1 uncultured Legionella sp.
GACAATTTTTTTGCTTTCTGATTAAAACAAGAATAAGATGCAAATTTAACACACACCACCACAAAGGTCAAAAAAAATACAAAAAGAGATTGTTTGATCTTTGATGGACGAATAAAGAGAGCGATACCCGAGTATGCAATTGACCAACCGCCCCACTAGATGTAAGTAGAATTTATATAAAGTTCTAAATATGGAAGCGCGCACAGATACCATTCATTTAACGATGACATAGCTCTTGTCTTCATGTGTTGGTCCGACCCGATCACATCGGTAACAAAAATAGCCAGATCGGACCAACCATGTAGGCTGAAAAATCTGTGCTTAGATTAAGAATGAGAGAGCTGCAAATAAACCTTATAGACATTACCTACTGTCATTAACTAGGAAACATTCGCTTTACTACATTATCTTTATCAATAAAATGATGCTTTATTGCACCACAAATATGTAAAGCAATCAATGCTATTAAAATCCAAGCGATCGTTTCATGAAATTGATTCATCAATTTAGATAATGATTTATCCGCGTTTATCGGCAATGGCATATTAAATAAACCAAAATAAGACGGCACTCTATTTGCGGCTACTGACATTATCCAACCAGACAGCGGCATACAAATTAAAAGCACATACAAACTATATTGCACAATGCGTGATACTATTTTTTGCCACATTGGAACTGTTTTTGGTAACGCGGGCTTCCCTGTATATTGAATCCAAAAAATCCTTGCTAACATTAAAAATAAAACCGTCAGCCCAAATGATTTGTGAATCATATAGGCTGATGATTGGTATTGTTCTGGTACATTTTCTAAGAAAAAACTAACCGATAACATAGTAATAACAATAACAGCTATCAGCCAATGAAAAAACTTAGATCCCTTTGAGTACACAGTAGCCTTCCTTTGCATTTAAATCTCCTTATGCGTCCTGCAATGTATTCCTATTTTCTGACACTTGAATCGTCGTTTGTGTTAAATCCAATAGTTCCCGGATAGCAACAAAAAACATCGTATAATTTAAGGTGGTGCTAGAGCGTAAATTTGCCAACACATGACGCCAGCGTTCAATTAAACGTTCATGACTCTCAGACCAGACTTCAAATGACTTCATAAAATCTTTTTTCTTTTCATTGAAACAAATAATGCCCGCAGTCAATTGTCGCTGTTGCCAATCTAAATCATCACGTAAAGCTTCCCTTGATAATGCTTCCCAATGATTATCTGTAGCATGAATAATAACTTGATTACGAATCCAATCCAAATCAAGAAACTCACCAATATTAAAATAAATCTCAGCACCCTTGCTGATTTTAATCAATTGTTTTCGTGATACTTCCAAAATATCCATCGCTGAAAAAAGACTACGCGTAATTGTTAACTCATGCGCTAGATTTTTTGGTATGCCCATTAAAACAAATTCATCAAAGGCTTTGGTATACTCAGCTTGATGAGCCTCGCCTAATACTGCTGGCAATGCATTTTTTAATTCCTGCATAGCTGGCGCATACATTTCAACGGCATTGGTAATATCAAGCCGCATACGCTGACTACGCAAGAACCAACGAGCTACACGTCTAAGTAAACGCACATACATCATCAGAATTTCAGACAAACGCTCGGCATTTATTTGATTACCCAAAGCTTCAATTTGCGCCCAGATCGCATCCATGTTCATGATGGTTCTGGTAATCATATAAGCGCGTACAATCGCTGAAACAGGTGCTCCTGTTTCATCTTGCATCCGATATACAAAACTGAACCCCATCTCATTAACGATAATATTGCTCAATTTTGTAGCGATAATTTCTCGTTTTAACGGATGCTGTTGCATTTCTTTAGTGAAGCGCTCTTGTAACGGCTTTGGAAAAGAACCAACCAAACACTGTTTCAAATAAGGATCCTCTGGAACATCAGAATCCAATATTGCTTCTTTTAAAGTTATTTTACTGTAGCAAAGCAATGTAGCTATCCCTGGATTGCTCAGACCTTTACCCATTAACTTATGTTCCATTAATAATTTTTCATTGGGTAAAAACTCTAGCGCTCTATCTATTTTCCCTGTGCGCTCTAACTCATTAATATAACGACTGTGCAATTCTACAGATCGCAACGATTGAGACGCGGCCAAGCTAATTGCGTTAGTCTGCAAATAATTTTCACGCAGAACCAATTGAGCAACTTCGTTAGTCATCGCCGCTAATAACTCGTTGCGTTGCTTAACGGTTAAATCACCGGCTGTGACAATGCTATTTAGCAAAATTTTGATATTCACTTCTTTATCTGAGCAACTAACCCCGGCAGAGTTATCGATAAAGTCCGTATAAATAAGACCACCATTTAAAGAATATTCTATACGTGCTAACTGGGTAAAACCAAGATTCCCACCTTCACCTACAATTTTGCAACGTAATTGCTTAGCATTTATACGAATAGCATCATTAGTGCGATCACCCACTTCCGCATTTGTTTCGGCATGAGCTTTAACAAACGTTCCAATACCTGCACTCCAGAGCAGATCAACTTTCGCCCTAAGAATAAGCCGTATTAACTCATTGGGCTCAATAGCTGCTTGCTTAATGCCAAACGTGTGTTTCATTTCTTTACTAACTACAATCGATTTAGCATTACGGTTAAATACGCCACCACCTTTAGAAATCAATTTTTTATCATAATCAGCCCATGAGGAACGTGGCAAATCAAATAAACGCTGGCGCTCGATTAAACTAGCGCGAGGGTCAGGATCTGGATCAATAAAAATATGCATATGGTTAAATGCAGCAATTAACTTAATATGAGGAGATAACAACATTCCATTCCCAAATACGTCTCCTGCCATATCACCAATACCAACCACCGTAAAATCGGTAGTATTGATATCAACACCCATTTCATAAAAATGACGTTTTACTGATTCCCACGCACCTTTTGCAGTAATCCCCATTTTCTTATGGTCATAGCCAATGGATCCGCCAGATGCAAAAGCGTCCCCTAGCCAAAAACCATATTCCAATGATATTTCATTTGCGATATCAGAGAATGTCGCGGTGCCTTTATCAGCAGCAACAACCAAATAAGGATCATCTTCATCGTAACAAACTACTGCTGGTGGCTTGCAAATATTGCCATCCAAATAATTATCTGTGATATCTAACAAACCACGAATAAATCGTTGGTAACAGCTAATGCCTTCAGCTAAAATTTCTTCTCGAGAACCATTAACTGGCAAGTGTTTTGCAACAAAACCACCTTTTGCTCCACTAGGAACAATCACAGCATTTTTAACTTGTTGCGCTTTCATTAAACCCAATATTTCTGTACGGAAATCTTCTCTACGATCAGACCAACGCAGCCCTCCGCGAGCTACCTTGCCACAACGTAAATGCACGCCCTCAAAATGAGGCGAGTAAACAAAAATTTCAAACATAGGATATGGGCGAGGCACACCAGGAATAATGCGGCTGTTCATCTTGATCGATATATAATTTTTGGGCTTACCTTGCTGGTCTAATTGATAATAGTTAGTGCGTAAAGTGGCAGTAATCGCTTGAACGTATTGTCTAATGATTTTATCTTCGTCAAGATTGGCTACATTATCTAGGTCACTAAATATTTCTTTGGTTAAATCATTAAAAGCCGCTTCTCTATTTTCAATTTTCTCAGGATGAAAACGAATTTCAAACAACTCTACTATTTTCTTAGCAATGCTAGCATTGTTATTTAATGCAGTTTCAATATAGTCCTGGCTGAATGTGAACGCAATTTGCTTGAAATACTTAGCATACGTCCGCAATACAGAAACCTGCCGCCAATCTAAGCCTGCCGACAATACTAATTGATTAAAGCCATCATTTTCGGCCTCGCCAAACCAGACACTTGTAAATGCATTTTGAAATAACTCTCGTATTTCATCAATTTTAAAAACACTACCGCGGGTATAATGCATAGAAAAATCATTAATCCATGCAACCTTCTCATCATCAAATTTCAATAAATAAGGACGTTCGCTAATAGCGCGCAAGCCCAAATTCTCAATGATAGGAATAACATCAGAAAGAGGAATAGTAACGTCGTGTTGATATATTTTAAGACGAAAATTATCTGAAAGCTCATCCAAAGGTCTGTAAAAATTAAGCCCTAATGGATTTTCTACAGAAAGCTGTTCCATATGATTAATATCATATACGGCTGTTCTGGGCGAAAACGTTGCTGTATAAACCGCAGGAAATGCGTTTTTATAATGTGCAAATAAATGATTAGCCTTTTCCTCGCCAAAAGAATCGGATAAAAAGAACTGCAGATCATCCGCCCATGAACGACCAACCTCAATGAGTTTCTGCTCAACAGCCTGAAAATCAAAGTCCAAACTTTCTTGGGGATTAATCCGAATCATAAAGTGAATACGTGCTAAAACAGACTCTGAAAAATAGGTGGAAAACGTAATTTCTTGAGCATTAAAACTTTCGCTTAATACCTTTTCCATTGCCTGTCTAAGCTCTGTATTAAAACGCTCTCTTGGTACATAGACCAAACATGAAATAAATCGATGATAGAGATCCATGCGCGCAAACATCCGAATACGACGACGCTCTTGCATGTAGAAAATTCCCATTGCAATTTGCAACAGCTCTTCTTCCGAACCTTGTATAAGGTCATCTCTTGGTAACGTTTCAATGATATTAAGCAACACCTTACCAGCATGACCACGCGGATTAAGCATAGAATTTTTCATAATTAATGCCACTTTATGGCGTAAAAAAGGAATATGCTTAGGATTAGTGTTATAAGCGGCAGAGGTATATAAACCAATAATACGCCGCTCACCAATCACTTCACCTTTTTCATTAAAACGTTTTACACCAATATAATCGGTATACGCATCGCGATGCACAAGCGCTTTTGTATTGGTTTTAGATGTAACTAAAATCCTCGAAGATAATGTAAGCTCCCTAGCTTCGGGGGCCATTGCGGTAATGCTTCTTGCACTTGACCTACTTAAATCCTCACGCAGCAAACCATAACCTGTATGAGGTATAGCCTGTAAAATGGTTTCTTTACCTTTATGTAATAATTCATAATCACGAATACCGAGAAACGTAAAATGATGATCTTCAATCCATCTCAAAAATGCTTTTGTTTCCTCAACTTCACTTTCATCTAAAACAATCCGCGCATTATCTAATTCAACAAGCATATCTTGAACTTTTTCACGCATAGGAAGCCAATCGTCCACAACAGCGCGGTTATCTTCTAAAACGCGTTCAAAATTCTGATAAAGTTCCTCAAGAACATGCGGATCAGTTAAACGGTCAATTTCCATTAATATAGGCGCTTCTGTTATAACGCCTTCAGGAAGAGCACCATATCGCGGTAAAACAGCAGTAACTTCATCATTTTTGCCTCGAAGTACATGCACCCCGCCCATATGAATGATCAAATGGGACACTAACCCCATACGATTAACAACCAACCGCATTGAATCAACTAAAAATGGCATATCATCGCAGATCACTTCAACCACTGTGTGCGTTGTCTGCCAACCATTGCGTTCAAAATCAGGATTGTATATACGGATTTTTATTTCATTCGGAGCACGGCGCTGAATGAGTTCCCAAAAATTAACTGCTGCTCCATATAAATCATCAATAGCCCATTCACTAAGATCGTCTGGCGCCACTGTTGCATAAAATTGACGGATAAATTCACCACATAAACCAGCCTGATCGGGGTTCATTTCTTTTTGTAATTTATCAACCACGGCATTAATAATTTGATCTTTATTTTCTTCAAACTTGTGAGACATGCAATAACCTCAATCAGACATACAAATTAATTGCAGTAAATTATATACTATACCGTGCGCACTACAAAGATCCCAAGACAAATGCATCTAATTTTTGAACATTAAAAGATACTTTTTTGCCTGCATAACACGCTTTATGCCCAGCACGTAGTGATTTGTCTCATACGTTCATTTTTAGATACGCTTATCTCGCTGTCTTTGCTTAAATTAACTCATAGACGAGCTTGCTTAATACCGTCCACGCATTATTCTATACAAATTTTTGTTCCAATCTTAACCCAATTTGCTAATGCAATAACGTCAGCGTTTCGCATGCGTACACAACCTCGAGAGCCAGGTATGCCTAACGTTGTGGTATCTGGGGTACCATGGATGTAAATATAACGCTGCAAACTATCTACGTTTCCGCCCTTATTACGTCCAGGTTCTAAACCATCTAATTGAATTATTCTAGTTAGAATCCAATCCCTTCCAGGAAATTGACTAGCAAGTTCATCACTGTATATCTCTCCCGTCCATGCTCGGGCGACAAAAACACTGTTTATAGCGTTATCTAGGCCAATAATACTATGGATCTGATGCCACCCTCTAGGTGTACACTCACTACCCATTTGCTCACCCATCCCATTTTTACCTGTAGATATAGAGTAAGT
>CAZZGV010000115.1:0-4776 GCA_964654255.1 uncultured Legionella sp.
TGCACCGATGCTGCCGATATACATTGGTGGTTTACGGCGCCCAATACGGTTTGAAAATATTCCCCATAAAGGGCTTGCAATAGCCCACCCAACAAATACTAATGAAATATAATTTGCAGCAGTTGCCTTGGCAATATGCATTTTAAACATAAGAAAGGGTACGCCCCATAAGCCACAAAAAATGGGAGTAGCCATGTACATTAGCCCACCATAAAACGCAACTAACCATAACTGTTTATTTTTCAAAAGGGTAATCAGGCTATTAAGCATGGGCTCATCGTCATCAGTGGTTGTGTGATATGTGCGTGATTTTTTAGGTACATCTTTGGTTATTGTAAAAATGAGTATGGCTAGTACGATTCCTACACCACCCATAATAACCATACTATGCCGCCAGCCGACACTATCTATTAACATAGCTAAAGGGGCTTCGCCACCGATGGCTCCCAGCATACCAATGGTCACCATCATTCCTGTGAGTAATGCAAAGCGTTCGGCTGGAAACCAGTTTGCGGCTAGTTTCATTGCGCCAACAGCTGCAAATGCTGAGCCAAATCCAATCATTAGTCGAGCCAGACATGCCATGAAAAAATTATCAGTTAACCCAAATGCAACCGTGCTTAGAGCACAAATCGATGTGGCAATGGTAAGTAAGCGATGAGGGCCAAAGTAATCCATCATTACACCGCCAGGCAACTGCATAGCAGCATAAGAATAAAAATAAATACCTGATAAAATTCCAAGTGTTTGACTAGTGACGGAGAAATCCCTCATTAATTCGTTGCTCATTACGCTGGGTGATACTTGCAAAAGGCATTCATAAAAATAGAAAAGGCATCCTAAGCCCCATACAATCCAAGGCATAATTGATTTAATAGGAAATGTATTTGGTGTAGCGGATCGATGGTTAGTATAAGCCATTATTTTATAGCACTCCTTACTGTGTAACTCAATTAGGCCTTTTTAGAAATACGATTCTTACCGCGGTGAACGTCCAAAGAGGTCTATTAAATGTGCAAAAGTAAAATATTATCAGCTTGCCCACTAATTGTCTATTCTGTACCTGTCTAATAGCAGTTTTATGAACGCTTATTGTTATTTGCAATATACTACATTTATGGCTTGTAGGACTTGCGAAACATTCATATAAACCAAGGGCCTGCAGATTAATTACGACTCCTTGGTGTTTGGGTGCAAACTGCTATTCATTAGAACTTAAAGTAAACCTAATATTTTGAATAATAAGCCTCTAAATTAATAAAAGCTGATTTTTTTCCTTTGATTAAGATATGATAAATTCCAGGTAATGGCGAATTAATGCTGAAATAGTCATCTTGAAAACCAGGCGCGTAAGGTACACTTTGATCATCATAGCGCACAAATAGTTCACCTGAATTTTTCGCATCTCCTTTTGTATCATAAAGATTGATATCTAGGTATTTAAATGCATAAGGGTAGCGTGTTAATTTTGGTACCTTGATGAAATAACGTAATTCCTGTCCTTTGTTAATGGGGATATTATGAATCGCTACCCCGTTTGTAATTTCTATTTCGTTTGTTTCTGGTGTTGGCTCTGGGGTAGGAAGGGGTACACACGTTGCGTTTACGCCAACGCTTTTAAAGCTAGCGATAACATCAGTAACTTGATAAGTTAAGTCTTTGGCTGCTTTTGCAACACCACAAGCGGCAGTATCAAAGGTAGCATCACTTGTCCAGTAAACTCGGTTTGCTGTTAAAAAAACCTCAAACGCTTTTTTGATATCCCAGCCTGGTTGCGTTGCTAATGTATAAAAAGCTTTATTGTAAACTCCAGAGGTGAAATGCACATCCATTGTTGATTTATAATCGTTGGCATTATCGATTGATACACCGTCTTGGGTTGGCTCTTGAAAATAGCGTAACGCAGTCCCAGAAGGGCCTTTGAGTACGGCAGATCCAATTAACCAGTCATTTGTTTTTCCAACTTGGCTTCGCATGTAATATTCAGCTGTTTCGCCGGCCATGTCAGAAAATGCTTCGTTAATACCACCAGATTGAAATTCATAATTAAGGTTTGAGTTTTTTTCAGTAACACCATGACTAATTTCATGGCCTACGATGTCTAATACGGTGAGTGGATATAATTCATTTCCACCATCACCAAATGTCATTTGTTCGCCATCCCAATAGGCATTTTCGTATTGTTGGCCGTAATGCACGCGCATTTTCAACACCATATTTACTGGATTCATTTTGTACCAATCGCTGTACATATCATAGACAACAGAGCCAAAGAAATGCGCGTCATTAAGAGGTGAGTATGCGCCATTTACCTGTTTGTATGTATTGGTCGGACAAGCAAATTTAAACAGGACACCGCCTGATTCTTGGCCGTTTAAATCATAAGTTTCGACATTTGGATTTTTCATTTCACAGCTGTCGGTGACGACAAGAGGGCCATAGTCTTTACCATAATAATATTGGCCAATTTTTTCATTGCCGCCAGGACCTTGCGCATTTTTTGTAGTTAATCCATCCCATTTATGAATTAACTCTCCGCTTTTGGCATCAATAAACATATGAGGGCGTTGTGGATTTTTACCCGGGATATTGAAGGATACAAGGTATACCAACTCTGCGAGTTGTGTCGATTTATTTTGCTTAATATAAAGTGTTGCTTGATCTAATGTTGTGGTTGATGAATGAGCAACACCCATAATTTTTTTTGCTTTTGCTAGGGCCTCATCAGCTGTGAAGGCAGGTTGGAGATTCGGAAGGTCCTTGGATATTCCTGATAATAATGTACCCCACCATTCTTGTTGGGAATTATTGATTTTAGAGCTAGATATAATAGAGGAGTAAACTGGAATATTGTGGAAATATTGGGTGTATTTATATTTAATTACACCATTAGATAATTCAATCTTGTTATTTAAAATAAACTGGGAGTCCTGATTTTTAGCTTTTAGGCTATTATTTTTTTGAGAGAGGTATACGTTAAAATTTTGATCATCAACTTGTATAAATTCAGCTGCTTCGGTATGGGTAAAAACCAACATACTAGGTAAAATGGCAAGCATTAATTTTGATTTTCTCATCACAACTCCTTTTGTTAAATCAATCTTTCAAGTTTTGTGTACTACTGGTGTAAAATGAACCGTCCGTGAATTAGGATGTCTAATATAGAACTATTTTCTACTTCATATCAATATGTTATGAGGCGTTAAAAATGCTTCATAAAGGGTGATAAATCAGATTTATGCTGCATACGGTATTGATAAACGGCATAAAATGCGATGATGTTTTTAAGGTAGTTACGAGTTTCCTTCCAAGGCAATGTCTCTATCCATATATCGATCTCCTCAGGTGGATGATTTTTCATCCAGTAATTTGCTTGTTTGGGTCCAGCATTGTAAGCCGCCGCAACTAAAATAGGATGTTGATGAAAACGGTTATTTAATTGCTGTAAGTAAGCGGTGCCAATTTGGATATTTTTCTGTGATGAAAACAATTCTTTTTTATCTGCGTACGTTATCTTTTTATTTTTAGATATTGATTTCGCAGTGGCTGGCATAATTTGCATCAAGCCATGCGCACCTGCGGGTGAGACGATATCATCACGAAAACCGCTTTCTTGACGGATAATGGCGTAAATTAACTCTTTGGGGATTTGATAATTTTTCGCATAGGTTTTAACTGATTTTTCATATGCAAGTGGAAACCTAAGAAATAATTGGTTATTAAGCTGCGCGTTGCTGCTGAGGAATACTGTTTTACCATGCCATTGTAAATCATTGGATAGCCAATAAAGTAGGGCACTTTTATCATCTTTTGGCAACTCACTCATGAAGTCATTAAGCAATCTAGATGCTTGCATTGTTTGTTTCGTAACATAAAGTGCATGAATTTTATCGGTTATGGATTGATAAGGCTTGAGAATTTGTTTGTTGGTTACTGTGCGTTCATTTTCAAAGTTAGGTGCTGTTTTTAAACGATGACTAGCAAGAAAACCATAGTAATTGCGTGTTTTAGTCAGGATTTGGTAGATAGCTGTGGCTTTTTCTTTCTTTCCTTGTCCTTCTAGTGAACGCGCTAACCAGTATTGCCAGCATGGGGTTTCTTTGCCTTGTATTTGGTTAATTAAATATTCCACACGCTGCCATTGTTTGTCTTTTAAAGAAAAACGAATTTGCCATTCAATGAGTGTATCATTGTAAAAAGTTGGGTTTACTTTACTAAACCACTCTAAAGTGTCTTGGTGATCACGCACGGCCTCGTATAGTGCAGCATATGCCATGAATTTTTGTTGTTGAGCATGACTTAAAAAATGTAGGTTCCTTGCTAACTGCCAAAAGGGCATTGCCTGACTTAGATCTTTATTTACCATTTGCTTAAGACCATAAAGATAAAACTCACTATGTAGTTCACTTTTCCCCAGTCGTGCGATTCTTTTTGGATTTTTGACGATATCCTGCAGAAGTTGTATCTCAGCAAGGCGTGGAGGAGAGTATTGCCTTAAGAGATAATTGGTGAGGGATATATTATTTTTTTCAAGTGCTAAAACAATTCGTTGATAGATTAATGCATTATCAATTTCATGATCGTGTAGGAGTAATGTAAATAATTGATCGCAAGCTCTGGGTTGGGTGTCACCATTTAACCATAATTTTTTTGCTGCTAGAACGGCCTCTTTACGATGACCTTGTTGATAACGTGCTATCTGTGAATAGCATTGCAGGTTAACATCTTTTGATGGCTTGTAGTATAGATTAAAATCACGCCAATTCTTGTCGTAGG
>CAZZGV010000115.1:4786-6434 GCA_964654255.1 uncultured Legionella sp.
CTAGTTGATACAACCATTGTTCGCGTAATTTTTTGGAAAGTGGTGTTGTGCCGCTAATGAAGGCAATAAAGTTGTTGTCGGGGGTTGTTGGTAAATGCAGACTCCATTTACTGTATTGCATAAACCTATCTAGGTAAGCCTGCCCAGATGCTGCATATGCTGAAATGGTTAAAAAAATACCTAAAAAAATCCATGTAATTTTTTGTGTTATCACTTTATTCATATTGGGCAGCCGAACGAAGCAGGGCGATCGTTTTGGCATAATTTTTGCTGTTAAATATTGTTGAGCCTGCAACAAACTGTGTTGCACCTGCTGTAGCTAAAACGGCAATATTTTCTGTAGTGATACCACCGTCAACGCTAATGGGTAATTCGGGGTATAGCTCATGGATAAGCTCTATTTTTTTTATAACGCTTGGAATTAATACTTGCCCCCCAAACCCTGGATTTACTGTCATGACGAGAACAAAGTCTAGGCGGTTGATACACCATTGGATACACTCAATAGAGGTGGTTGGGTTCAGCGCAAGACCTGCTTTGCAATCGTTATCTTTAATTAATTGAAGGCTACGGTCTAAGTGAATTGTGGCGTCGGGGTGGATGCTTATTCGTGTAGCCCCTGCAGCTGCAAATTGTTGAATCAGACCGTCTACGGGCGTAGTCATCAAATGAACATCAATCGGCAAATCAGTAAAATGTTTACAAAGCATCTTACAAATGGCGGGACCAAATGTAAGGTTAGGAACATAATGATTATCCATTACATCAAAATGTATCATATCTGCCCCTCCCTCCATGACCGCATTGACCTCATCAGCAATGTGAGTCAAATCTGCAGCGAGAAGTGAGGGGTAAATTTCATAGGTCATTATTGGTACCTGCCTATATCAAAACGATAGATAACGCCCACGTTACCAAGATTAGCTTGAAATGTTTTACCTAATTGATTCGCATGTTTTGTGCCTATATAACGATACCAAAGATTGATGGCATAATTTTCTGCGAAATTATACGTTACGCCGGCAGTTCCTTGATAAGCAAACAAATTATTTGATCCGGAATATGTGGTGATAGTGGTTGGCCCGGTTCCCTCTAATTTAGCATGCACCCAAGCATAACCAATACCTGCACCTAGAAATGGTTGGAGGGTAGGGTGTGCACTGTTAAAATCATAATAGATATTAGCCATAGCTAAAAAGGAGTTACTGTATCCACCAACGCCAGTTTGTGGAACGTTATTAAAATTGAATTTTTTTAAATTTGCATTTAAGTAAGTAAGTTCTCCTTCATAACGCATGGGATTGCTTTTGAAACCTATGCTGCCACCACCATCGTAGCCTGCTTTATAATCAGCGAGTGAGCGCCCCGCTGTATTGATATTATTTGGGACATAGGCATAACCACCGAATAAACTTGAATACCAACCATTAATAGGGGTTGCTGCATTGGCAATACTAGTGGCGAGCAAAAGAATAGATAATGTGGTCGTTTTCACGAATATCCCTTTATTATGAAAAAGTCACTCCATGTTAGCGATTTGGCTTTATTTTGCAAGTCAAAAAACAAAATCGATGCCACTAATAATTGCGTAACTATTTTTAACTTGTGTCCCATAAAGTGATTGTAAAACAGGTATACCTACTCCCAA
>CAZZGV010000116.1:0-6432 GCA_964654255.1 uncultured Legionella sp.
TTCTTTCACGCGAACGGTAGGCATTCAACAGTCCTCTGGTTATATTTAAATCACATTAGGTTGGCAATTCTAGTGCTCATCGCCTCACTCGTCAAGTCCATTAATAGAGTTTCTTCTTTAATAATAGTGTATGACGAATAACTTGAGACATTTTAATCTATCTGAGTAACCACTTTCTAAGTATAATTGTCAATTTTTAGTCTTATTGATTTAGGTATGGTATGCGAGTATTAGGTATTGAATCTTCATGTGATGAAACAGGCGTAGCTATTTATGATGACAAGCAAGGTCTTTTAGCACACGCACTTTATTCACAAGTACTAACACACCAGCGTTTTGGTGGTGTGGTTCCTGAGTTAGCATCGCGGGATCATGTTAAATATTTAGTGCCTTTGGTTGATGAAGCGCTCGCGCAAGCCAATATGAATAAATCCCAAGTAGATGCTGTTGCTTATACAGCCGGCCCCGGCTTAGTTGGAGCGCTACTTACGGGTGCTTGTTTTGCAAAAAGTTTAGCATTTGCACTTAATATTCCAGCGTTGGCTGTGCATCATCTTGAAGCACATATATTGGCCGCAAAACTTGATATGTCGGAACTTGAGTTTCCTTTCACTGCATTATTAGTTTCTGGTGGACATACGCAGTTGATTGCGGCTCATCGGTTGGGTCACTATGAAATTATAGGTGATACATTAGATGATGCTGTAGGCGAGGCATTTGATAAAACAGCAAAACTCATGGGTCTTCCTTATCCAGGCGGCGCAGAACTTGCAAGGCTTGCAGATCAGCCAGGAATAGTGCAAATCTTACCTCCATTCCCGCGACCCATGATAGATAGACCAGGCTTGGATTTTAGTTTTAGTGGGTTAAAAACCCATGTGCTAACGGTATGGCAGAACAGCCAAAAAAATGATGAGGCGCGAATTACAATTGCAAAAGCGTTTCAAGATGCTGTTGTGGATACTCTACTTATAAAGTGTCGGCGAGCGCTCAAACAAACAGCCAGTCGACGGTTGGTTGTGGCAGGGGGGGTTGGTGCTAACCGTGCTTTGCGTCAAGGATTAAGTAAGTTGATGGATGAGTTGCAAGGGGCTATTTATTTTCCACAACATCAATACTGTACAGACAACGGTGCAATGGTGGCTTACGCTGGTTGCATGCATCTTTTGCAGGGTGAACGAGATTCACGTTTGGCGATTGATGTACGGGCTAGATGGCCATTAAATGAGTGAGTTTCAGATTGGTATGATGATAGCCCGCAATTGAATTTGCTACTTACGGGCTACAATAGTATTTATTTTTTAGCAGGGGTTTTATTGGCTTTACCTGTGGTTTTTTTCTTCGGTTTGGCCGCAGTAACTTTCTTTACTTGTTTTGGTTTTTCAGTAATCGCTTGATTTTGATTTTGATTTTGAGCTTGGGCTTGTGTTTGAGCTTTAGAACCGAAATTGATTTTTGTTTCTTTTCCATCCATCAAGCGCGTAATGTTTTCGCGATGCTGATAAAGGATAATGAGGGTAATAAAAAATACAGGTAAAAAAGGATCTAGCCCTTGGATAGTAAAAAGCAGGTAAAAGGGGGCAAGTGTGATGGAAATAATAGATGCCAAAGACGAGTAGCGAGAGAAATTTGCGACCAACAACCAGGTGGCAATCACCATCACGCCTAAAATAAAATGGAAGCCTAGTAATGCCCCTATCGCGGTAGCTACACCTTTGCCACCTTTGAAGCCAAAAAATAGCGGATATATGTGACCGATAACAGCTGCAAGACAAGTAAATCCAATTGTAAGCTGCCCTGCGTCGAGCATTCTAGCTAATAAAACAGGTAATAACCCTTTAAGTATATCGGCGATTAAAACCATAATCGCATAGTGTTTACCAGCAACCCGTAAAACGTTGGTTGCTCCAGGATTACGAGATCCTGTAGTGCGCGGATCGGGTAAGTCAAACAAGCGACAAACAATCACTGCTGAGCAAATTGATCCAACAAGATACGCAACGACCACATTAAATAGGAATAAAAAAGTCGCACCCATTAAAGCCTCCTAGACAAAGACGAAATGCTATTTATTTTAATTCTAGAAAAACTGGACTCCATCTCGCCCATCCTTCAATATGGCGGGTTTTGTTTTGAGATAGGATCCTAAAGTCTTCTAGTTTCAATTTTTTATGCTATCAGTATTTTTCTATTGAAGCGATATAAAATTGGTTTACAACTTATTCTGGTAAAAATATGGCTTGCAAATCATTGGTATAACGTCGTCCAAATGGCGTAATTTGCCAGGTATTTTCTTTGATATCTAGCAGGCCTTTTGCTTGCGCTTTGCTTAGTCCGGGGATTAATTTGTCAATGTTTAAACCAGTTCTCTCTGTGAAAAGAGAGTTTGGAATCGCTTGTTGCAAGCGCGTTGTGTTGAGCATAAATTCAAAAATAAGTTCAGCATCACTAACGTGGTCGATTGCTGCAAGAAATGATTTGTTGGGATTTAGATAGTCTGCGGGTTGTCGTTGCTTGCGCGTACGAAAAATTTCGTTGTTCTTTGTTGTTAATTTGCCATGCGCGCCTGCGCCGATGCCGAAATAATCACCAAATGACCAATAATTCATATTGTGACGTGCCTGTTGGTTTGGTTTGCAAAACGCAGAAATTTCATAACGTTGAAGATGAGATGCATCTAATAGTGCTAAGCCTTCATCTTCTAAAGCGCACGCATCGTCTTCATTTGGAAGTGGAGGGCGTTTTTTATAAAATACAGTATTGGGCTCAATCGTCAATTGGTACCAAGATAGGTGCTCGGGCTGATACGTTAGTGCTGTTTGTAAATCATTGAGGCCTTCGGCAATCGATTGATTGGGTAAGCCATGCATAATATCGACGTTGATGTTATCAAATCCGGCAATGCGGGCGCTTTCAATGGCTTTGTGCGCTTGTTTATCATCGTGGATACGACCTAATGTTTTTAAATGGGTGGCATTAAAGCTTTGTATTCCAATTGATAAGCGGTTAATACCCAATGCACGATAATCAGTAAATCGTTGTTGCTCAACTGTTCCTGGGTTTGCTTCAAGTGTAATTTCAATGTCATTGGAAAAAGGTAGTAGCGTTTTTAGTTCATTAAATAATGTCTCAAATGCCGTTGCTGAAAATAGGCTTGGTGTTCCACCGCCAATAAAAATAGACCCAAGTGGACGGCCTTCAAACCGTAGCAAATCAATGTTTAAATCCGCTATTAATGCCTTGACATAATTAGCTTCAGGCAGGCTTTCAGGGCTTTTATGTGAGTTGAAGTCACAATAAGGACATTTGCGAATACACCAAGGAATGTGGACATATAAAGACAATGACATTGTTAATACTGGCTTGTTTTGGTAGGCAATAGTATCATAATTGCCTTGAATTAGACGTGTAAATGAGGGAAAAATGAACAAAAAAGTAAGAGTTGCCGTTACGGGTGCCGCTGGTCAAATTGGATATGCACTGATATTTCGTATCGCATCAGGCCAAATGTTTGGTCCTAATACCGATATCGAGCTAAATCTTCTTGAATTAGAGCCTGCTCTACCTTCATTAGAAGGTGTCGCTATGGAGTTAAATGACTGTGCTTTTCCTTTATTGAAGCGCATCGTTTGTACCTCTAATTTAAATACTGCTATGGATGGAGTAAATTGGGCATTATTGGTTGGCTCTGTTCCTCGTAAGCAAGGTATGGAACGCTCTGATTTATTGCAAATTAATGGCGGAATTTTTACTAAGCAAGGCAAGGCCATTAACGACAATGCTAGTGATGATGTGAATGTTTTTGTGGTAGGTAACCCATGCAATACTAATTGTTTAATTGCTAAGCATCACGCAAACGATATTCCAGATGATCGCTTTTGGGCTATGACGATGTTAGATGAGTTGCGTGCACGTCATCAACTTGCTCATAAAGCCGGTGTGGATGTGACTAGCGTTAGCCAGATGACAATATGGGGTAATCATTCGTCTACTCAATTCCCTGATTTTTACAATGCTAAAATCAATGGTATTTCAGCTGCTCAAGTTATTGGTGATGAGGCGTGGTTGAAGGACGTTTTTGTGCCTACTGTACAACAGCGCGGGGCTGCCGTGATTAAGGCGCGAGGTGCATCTTCTGCTGCATCTGCTGCTAATGCTGTTGTGCAAAGCGTTTATTGTTTAGTAAATGATACTCCTGCTGGAGAGTCCTTTTCTGTTGCTCGAAGCTCGACTGGCGAATATGGTGTTGATGAAGGCTTGATGTTTTCTTTTCCTTGTCGTCGTGAGCATGGCGCTATTGAGGTGGTGGAAGGTCTTAAATTTACTGATTACAGTCAAGTCAAATTCAATGAAACATTAGATGAATTGCGTTCGGAACGTGACATTGTTAAGAAATTAGGGTTGTTAGATTAAACGCTGTCTAGATAACAGAAGGCGGGCAAGAAGCTATGCTTCTTTGCTCGCTACTCTTCTGCATCGTTTGATAAAAGCTGAAGCTAAAATATCCAAGTTATGATTTTTAGGCGGCTATCGTGCTGCGATCTTGCCGAGATCATCGTCTATATAGACATTTATATAAAATTCAGGCAAAATTCCGGCAACATGGTACGAAACGACGGTTTAATGAAAAAAATACTTGTTTTACATGGACCCAACCTAAATCTATTAGGCGTACGTGAACCGTCAGTGTATGGCAGCACACCCTTGTCACAACTTAATGAACAGCTCCAAAAAAATGCCAAGGCGTCAGGCTTTGTCTTAATCGCACAACAAAGCAATAGCGAAAGCGAGTTAATTAATGCTATTCATCAGGCTATGACGGATGACATTGCTTATATAATCATAAATCCAGCCGGATTTACGCATACTAGTATCGCGATGCGGGATGCTTTGCTAGCGGTACAAATCCCTTTTATTGAAGTACACATTAGTAACGTTCACGCACGAGAATCGTTTCGTCGGCATTCGTATTTTTCTGATATTGCGGTGGGTATTATTAGTGGTCTTGGTACAAACGGATACATGTTGGCTTTACAAGCCATTATTGAAAAACTCAAGTGAAGAGAGAGTCATAATCAATGGATATTCGAAAAATAAAAAAATTAATTGAATTGCTAGATGAAACAGGCATTTCAGAGATTGAAATTAAAGAAGGTGAAGAGTCATTGCGTCTTAGCCGTTATCATCAAGCTGAACCACCAAGGTATGCGCCTGCTCCTGCAGCTCCCGCAGCGCCAGCACCTGTTAACGTTATCGTAGCGGAACATAAGCCAGCGGAACTGTCGTCTGGGCATAAAGTGAAATCTCCAATGGTTGGAACCATGTATACATCACCTTCACCGGACGCAGCGCCTTTTGTTGCTGTTGGGCAATCAGTCAAGGTTGGTGATACATTATGCATCATTGAAGCTATGAAAATGTTTAATGAAATTGAAGCTGACCGTGCCGGTACGATTACTGCAATACTTGTCGCGAATGGTGATCCAGTTGAATATGACCAACCCTTGTTTACCATAGAATAAGGAGTCTGGGTTATGTTGAGTAAAATCGTTATCGCCAATCGAGGCGAAATAGCATTGCGTATTCTGCGTGCTTGTAAAGAGCTTGGGATCCAAACCGTTGCTGTCCATTCGGATGTTGATAAAGATTTATTACATGTACGTTTAGCGGATGAAACGGTTTGTATTGGACCGGCTAGCTCTCAAAAAAGTTATTTAAATATTCCTGCTATTATTTCAGCCGCAGAAATTACTGATGCTGTTGCAATTCACCCTGGTTATGGTTTTCTTGCTGAAAATGCCGATTTTGCTGATATTGTTGAGCAAAGTGGGTTTCGTTTTATTGGTCCGCGCGCTGAAACCATCCGTTTGATGGGTGACAAGGTTTCCGCGATTGCCGCCATGAAAAAAGCAGGCGTTCCATGTGTTCCTGGATCAGATGGTCCGTTAACCGAAGATGATTTGCTGAATTTATCATTAGGTCGAAAAATTGGTTATCCTGTTATTATTAAAGCGGCAGGTGGTGGCGGTGGTCGTGGTATGCGGGTGGTGCATTCAGAAGCAAATTTATTAAATGCCATTGCGTTAACACGCAGTGAAGCAAAAGCTGCTTTTAATAATCCAGTCGTCTACATGGAAAAGTTTTTAGAGAATCCTCGTCATATTGAATTTCAAGTGTTGGGTGATGGGCAGGGTAAAGCGGTTCACTTAGGTGAGCGTGATTGCTCTATGCAGCGTCGTCATCAAAAAGTGATAGAAGAAGCACCTGCACCAGGAATTACCGCAAAATTACGCGAAAAAATGGGTGAGTGCGTAGTTAATGCGTGTCGCAATTTAAAATACCGAGGGGCGGGAACGTTCGAGTTTTTATATCAGGATGGCTGTTTCTATTTCATTGAAAAGTTAGGAACAGTCGGAAAATGCACATTCATTT
>CAZZGV010000117.1:0-6400 GCA_964654255.1 uncultured Legionella sp.
TTTTTGAAAAATATAAAATAGGAAAGTGTTCAATTATTTAAAAAGCAAAATAAAGATATTGTTTAACGATTTGTCTTTGCACAGGAAGTGAAGTAATCCAGGTTGGACTTCTAATTGGAAATTACTTAGGCTTTTTTTGTTTATCTGCAGAGAAGCGCTTATGATGTTGTAAATCATTCTGCTTCATGGAAGCGGTTATTGACTAATTCAACTAATGCTTGTTGCATGTCCGCTTCATCTGGTCCATCAATCTCAAGAGTAAGTTCAGAGCCTTTGTTGGCGGCTAACATCATAACGCCCATAATACTTTTGCCATTAATAGTTTGCGTTTCTTTAGTCACGTCAATACGGCTTTGAAAGCGTGCAGCGGTTGATACAAATTTTGCAGATGCTCGTGCGTGCAGACCCAATTTATTAATAATGGTAATTTTGACTTTTATCATTCTGCCTCATTTAGGTTGGGCTTTGAGCCCAACCATAGAATACTCATGTGATACAGATTAGCTTCTATCACGTATCTTTTCTTTATGCTTTATCAGTTGTCTATCAAGTTTGTCAACTAAACTATCAATAGCAGTATACATGTCTTCAGACTCAGAGCTTGCGTGCACCTCTCCTTTAGCGACTAATATAGTTGCTTCTGCTATTTGTCTTAGTTTTTCAACGTCAAAAATCACATTAATTGCGGTGATTTTGTCAAAATGACGCTCTAGCTTATCAAATTTTTCTTGTGTAAAGGATTTTAAGGCCTGTGTAACTTCCATTCGATGGCCAGTGAAATTAATTTGCATAATGCTCTCCTTTAAAGACTTGCTAAGATTTATTTCCTAGCATTTTCTTTGGTTGTTTTGATATTAATCACTTTCCGTGCTGAAGATGGTGCAATTCCCATCATTTCACGATATTTCGCTACAGTGCGTCGCGCTACTTGTATCCCTTGTTCGCTAATCAGTTTTGCAAGTTTATTATCACTTAATGGGGCTTTAGCGTTTTCTGCTGTAATTAATTTTTTGAGCAGGGCTCGAATGGCAGTGGATGAACATTCTCCGCCGATAGATGTAGGGATGTAGCTTGAAAAGAAATATTTGAGCTCTTGCAATCCTCGAGGTGTATCAATGAATTTTTGAGTGGTAATTCTTGATATCGTTGACTCATGCAACCCCAGGGCAGTAGCTACATCGTTTAAAATTAACGGCTTCATGGCTGCTTCGCCAAACTCTAAAAATCCTTTCTGATAGTCTACTATATAGCGCGCTACTTTTAATAATGTTTCTTGTCTACTTTGGATGCTTTTTAAAAACCAGCGCGCTTCTTGTAAGTTATTTTTTAAAAATTGATGGTCGATACTATTCTCATTACGTTGAAGGAGAGACGCATAGTAACTATTTATACTAAGGCTAGGTAGTGTATTTTGGTTGAGCTCTACTCGCCAACAATGTCCGGTTTTTTTAACGGTTAAATCAGGTATAACAAACTCTGTTTTTACCTGAGGAATTTTACTCCCTGGTTTAGGATTGAGTTGATGGATAATGTGTAGGATGTTGTCTAATGTCACTTCATCAATGTGGTAGATTTTCATTAATTGTCGATAATCATGCTTGCCAAGTAGCATTATATTTTCGTTGATAATTTTTTTGATAAGGGACAAGTGGGGTGTTGTAATTGGCCGTTGCTCTAATTGAAACAGTAAAGTTTCAGTTAAATTGCTTGCTCCACAACCAATCGGATCAAAATGTTGGATGCGATTTCTAACCGTCTCAAGCTCAGCATAGGTGAGCGGATACTCTTTGCTGTTAAGCGCATGATGTAGTTCGGTTAAAGACGTTGTTAAAAATCCATCTTCATTAATAGTATCGATAATCATTGTGGCAATACTATGATCGATAGCTGTCATGGGGGTGAGGTCTAATTGCCAACGAAGGTAATCCTGCAAATTGAGGGACGTATGATGGATGTTGTCATAGTTGTTTATGTATTCGTTAAATGTGTGGCTTGAGTTTTGGTTTGAGTATAAATCAGACCATTGAATATCGTTAAGGTTGTCGTGTGAGTCGTCTGTAGATTGCAGCAATTGCTCCTCTTCTTGTTCGTCATTGATGGTGGCTTCAAGCATGGGATTGGATTCTATTTGGTTCTGTATCTCTTGCTTTAAGTCCAACGTGGATAATTGGAGTAACCTTATAGCTTGTTGTAATTGGGGTGTCAGTGTAAGTTGCTGACCGATACTAAGACGCATTGACGGCTTCATGTAAAACTCGATTCTACGACTATTACTATTAGTGTAATTGATTTGCGAGGATTATCCAGGTAAAACAGAATTTTTTGTGTAAAAATAATTCAAATAGGAGGGGCTTGTGCTATAAAAATAGTATGATGAATTAGGTTTACATAAAACCTAATTCATCATACTGCGGATTAATTACTTAACTTTTTTCTCTTTAAACAGAACATGCTTACGTATAACGCGATCGTACATCATTAATTCCATTTTTTCAGGATGATTACGAGGGTTTTTAGTAGTGGTTTTATAGTAACCAGTACCAGCAGTAGATTCCATTTTAACTTTTACAGTAATAGCGGCCACGGTATTTCCCCTTTATTAAACTTTTTCGCCTTTGGCTCTTAATTTATCTAAAACAACTTTTATACCTAATTTATCAATAATACGCATACCTTTTGTACTTAATTTTAGGGAAACAAAGCGGTTTTCTTCTTCAACCCAAAATCTGTGTTGTTGAATGTTAGGTAGAAAACGTCTTCTAGTTTTATTGTTTGCATGCGACACGTTATTGCCGGTGATAGGTCGCTTGCCGGTAACTTGGCATACTCTTGACATGTTGATACTCCAAAGCGTCTTTTTAATAATAAGTTTACAGACTAATTGCTAAATGTAGAATACTGGAGGCGTTTTATAGCAAAAAATGATTTAATATGCAATTTTTTTATATATTTATTTAGATTTTTTGCTACTGAGCAGGAGATAAATCGTATGAATAATAATATTCTAAAGCAGCATGAGACTATTGCGGGTGAGTCTGAATTGGGTAAAAAATCAGACTATTGCTCTTCTTATAACCCAGATTGTTTGTATCCTATTTCTAGAGCAGAAAAAAGAATTGAAATTGGCATTGATCCTGCTGATCTTCCTTTCAATGGCTTTGATAGCTGGAATCATTATGAAGTATCTTGGTTGAATAAAAAGGGCAAGCCAATGGTTGCTATTGCTGAAATTGTTTATGATTGTCATTCGCCCAATATTATCGAGTCTAAATCATTAAAGCTTTATTTTAATTCGTTTAACAATACTAAATTTAATAGTCTAGCTGAGCTCGAGCAGATCATACAAAACGATTTAGCACAACGATTGGAGGCTACGGTTGTTGTTTCTGTACATGCCTTAGAGGATTTAGAGAGCTTTGCCTTAAAAAAGTCATTTATTGGTGAAAGTTTGGACTATCTTGATGTGGAGTGTTCCGTGTATTTAGTGGACCCTTCATTTCTTTGTGTTGAAGACACGCAAGTAGAAGAAACGCTGTGTTCAGATTTGTTGAAGTCAAATTGTCTTGTAACGAACCAACCTGATTGGGGTAGTGTGCAAATTGCTTATAAAGGAAAAAAAATTAATAGAGAAGGGTTATTGCAATATCTAGTGTCTTACAGAAATCACAATGAATTTCATGAGCAATGCATAGAACGAATTTTTGTAGATATTATGCGATATTGTAGACCGGAATCATTGACGGTTTATGGTCGTTATACACGACGTGGTGGGCTAGATATTAACCCTTATCGAACCACAGAAAAATGTGTAGTTGATAATAAAAATATACGGTTAGTTCGACAGTAATAGTAGATAAGTTGTCATTAAATTGGGTGGGAATGTTGAGGAATATGAGGATTTTCTCCACTCTGCACCATATAAGCGTTATAATCGGTATTTTTTATGTTTGAGCTGGCTATGCAACAACGAACGATTAAGAGCTTTGTGCTTCGTACTGGTCGTGTAAGTAATCGCCAACAACTTGCACTTGATGAGTGGTTGGCTGATTACTTGTTACCAGCACCAGGTAATCCCTGGTGTTTGACGAAAGAATTTGGAAGAGACGCTGATACAGTCGTAGAAATTGGCTTTGGCATGGGGACGTCCTTATTGTCAATGGCAATGGCGCGTCCGGATCTAAATTTTGTGGGGATAGAGGTGCATCTGGCTGGTATTGGAAGCTTGGTTGCTGAGCTTCATGATAACGCAGTGACCAATGTTCGTATTGCCTCTTATGATGCGGTTGAGGTAATGAAAACCAGCATAGTGGATGACTCACTAGCTGGGATCCAGATTTTTTTCCCTGATCCTTGGCCTAAAAAACGTCACCATAAGCGTCGTTTGGTTCAAACAGATTTTGCAAATAAAATAGCAAAAAAAATTAAAGTAGGTGGCTTTGTTCATTGTGCAACAGATTGGCAAGAATATGCTGATCATATGCTAGAGGTGCTTTCAGCTATCCCTGATTTGCGTAACAAACACGCTGATAATGGTTTTTATCCAAGACCCGATACACGGCCATTGACGAAGTTTGAACAGCGTGGGCATCGTCTAGGACATGGGGTGTGGGATTTAGTATTTGAAAAGACAAGGTCTTTATGAATTTTTTTTAAGCAAATTGCCCTGTCTAGGAATTTCATGTACAATCTGCCTACGTTTTTCAAGCATTCATAATTAAATGTTGGAACAAATAAAGATCAATGATTGGCTCCAGACCGTTGATATGCTTAAAAAAAACAAGTTCTCGCAGCTTGCTAAGCAAATCAGGACCACTCTTGTTGAAAAATTAGCCACAGACCTTTTTAGTGCAAGGCTGCATCATTATCTAACCACTATAAATATAGACGGTGAGCCATTCACTAATTATGAGGATGAGCCTGCAGATGTTTCACAAATAAAAAAAATAATTAATGCCTTGTACTTTGGTGAGTTGGCATTGCTTGAAATTGAGGCAGTTAGTTTTCCAGCTGGTTTTGGCACCGCAGGTAAATCTATGTTTGCAGATTTGGGTAATTTATTTTCCAGATCTACATTTACAGATTTGGGTAATTTATTTTCGAAAGCGATAAGTTACGTGTCCCAGGCAGGGCATCTTGCAACGCATTTAGATGTTAATTTTTTTGAAGTGTTCCAATCAGAAATTGATAGATTACTTCCTGTGTTTGCTATCTTTCAAACCTATACACAGAGCTTAGGTGATGCAACGTGTGAATTCATGGCAATCATGGACTCAACAGGCATAACACGTAATGTGGGATTAGGTGCAGGTGTTGCGCTTAACCAATTAAATCCAACAGTTGATGGCCCTGATTATAAGTTTCTTGCATTTTTAGGCGCGGATATACCAAAGTATCTTGATCAACTTAGTTCTTTTATTAAGCAGTTTTCATCTGATGTTTCTGGATATGCCCCTAATATTAATCGAGAGCGCCTAGATGAATTGCAAGAACAGGCAAGTCTTTTGTTAGATGCCTTAGAGGGTGCGCGTGGTAGTAGTGTGTTTCTGCCGCTACAGGTACTGTATTATATTCATGCGATTCGGCATACGGTTACGTTGTCTTTGAATATAGTTGAGCAAGTTGGGTTCTTGAATAATACATCGCAGGTTGCAATTCGGACTAATATTAGAGAATTGAAAAAAACACTAGTTCAATTGTGCAGCTCAATAGATAAAGTTGAAGTGCAAGCGATGTTAAAGCCAGGCACGTTGTCGGCTCCATTTACTCAGCAAATTTCAGATTTGTATCGAGAACTCATTAAATATACTGCTAAATTTGTTAATTTCTCAACTGTAGATGTCTCAGGTAATACGCAAGATTTAGAGTTATTAACATTGGACGACTCAAAATTTGTGTCTGCTCGTCTTGGATGTTCTTATGATCGACAAGTGGCGGCTAAGAAAGAATTATTAATTTTAAAAGACACTCAACTTGCAGCGGATAAGTTTTTTGCTGCTCTGCAGCGCGTGTCGGACAAAAACAAACGAATTTCTAGTTTGTCCCAACCTATTAAAGCCGAATTGGCAAACTACTATAAAGTGTTGCGTCCTTATGTTTTAAATGTCGATAATTCTGCGCATAGAAATATTGTGGAAGGATTAATTAGCTCGCGTGATACTCACAAAATAAGGGATATCCTGTTTTTGCAGCGGGCTATAAATACTGTGTTGGAAAAGAGGCGTGCTTCTCTTGTTTTTCGTTTGGATTTAAATACAGATATTATCTCATATATATCTAGCAGTGTTCAAAATTTAACGTTATATCCACAAGCAGAATGTGAAAATCCATTCAAATCTGATGAGAAAATAGCGTTAGGTCAAGGGTTACAGGATGAATTAATATTTACTTTTGAGAATGGTGA
>CAZZGV010000118.1:0-6337 GCA_964654255.1 uncultured Legionella sp.
TAACGTGCCTTGCTGACCGGTTTTTACAGGTTGATCTTTATCGTCAATAACTTCAGGCACAATACCAAAAAATGGCCAGCCGCCTGAGCCAGGTATCATAGGTGTAGCACCCGGTAATTGCGTTAGTAATGCACCGCCTGTTTCTGTTTGCCACCATGTGTTAACAATGGGGCAACGTTGTTCACCTACTACATCGAAATACCATTTCCATACGTCTGGATTGATAGGCTCGCCGACACTGCCAAGTAATTTAAGACTTTTGCGGCGAGTTTGTTTTACCCAGTCATCCCCTTCGCGTCGCAGTGATCGAATAGCCGTGGGTGATGTGTAAAAAATAGCGACGTTGTGTTTATCGATGACTTGCCAATACCGAGAAAACGTTGGGTAATTTGGCACGCCATCAAAGAGTAGGGTGGTTGCTCCATTTGCTAATGGCCCATAAACAATATATGAGTGTCCTGTAATCCAGCCAATATCAGCGCTGCACCAAAAAACATCAGGGGCGTGGTAGTCAAAAATATAGTAAAACGTTATTGCCGCGTAAACGAGATAACCGCCAGTGTTATGCATTACGCCTTTGGGTTTGCCAGTTGAGCCTGATGTATACAAAATAAATAATGGATCATCTGCGTCCATTTGCTCTATGGGACAATCTTTAGCAGCGTTTGCCATTGCCTCGTGATACCAATTGTCACGAGTTTTATTCCATGCAATATCATTACCTGTACGTTTGATCACAATAACGCGTTTGACATTTGGGCATTCTTGCAAGGCTATGTCACTGTTTTTTTTCAAGGCAATGATTTTTTCACCACGCGTAGTTTCGTCAGCAGTGATAAGTAGGCAGCAATCGGCATCAAGGATACGTGTTTTTAGTGCTTCAGGAGAAAATCCGCCAAATACAACAGAATGAATGGCCCCAATACGCGCACAGGCTAGCATCGCGATAATAATTTCTGGAATCATCGGCAAATAAATGCAGACCCGATCGCCTTTTTTAACCCCTTGTTTTTTTAGGACATTGGCAAATTGGCAAATACGCTCATACAATTCTTGGTACGTGATGTGTTGTGTTTCATTGGGTTCATTGCCTTCCCAAATGATCGCAATTTGATTTGATCGCGTTTTAAGATGGCGATCAACACAGTTGTAACAGGCGTTTAATTTGCCATTAACAAACCACTGTACATCTAAGTGATTAAAATCTCCGTTAACAACAGCGCTCCATGGAGCAGACCAAGAAATAAATTGCTTGGCTTGTTTACTCCAAAACTCAGTGGGGTCACTAATGGATTGTTGATATAAAGCGTGGTACTGTTTTTCATTCAGATGAGTGTTGCTCGTGAAACTAGCAGGAGCAGAATACGATTTTTTATTGATCACAGCGATTATCCTTTTAAAACGGCCCTGTATTTGCTAAGTCCCAGAATTTTTTATAGCTTTCAGGAATATCATTTCCTAATAGCTGGCCGGGTTTTAAATAGGCGTGGATTTCATCAAATGATTTTACACATTGGTCGTCAACTCGACGCATCAAGAAGTGTGGTTTTAATTCACTAGGATTGGTTAGCCCCATAGCCCCTACAATTTCTAAAAAACTTTTCATTGTGTTTTTATGAAAATTGGCAGCGCGATGTTTTTTTTCATCAACGACCAGCCCATGTTGGAGACGAGGGTTCTGTGTGGCTACCCCTGTGGGGCATGTATTGGCGTTGCATTGTTTAGATTGTATGCAGCCAACTGACATCATCATCGCTCGTGCTGAGCTACACATGTCAGCTCCAAGTGCAATTTTTTCCACCATGTCAAAGCCGGTAGCAATTTTACCGCTGCAAATAACACGAATGTTGTCTCTTACATTTATTCCCACTAATGCATTATGTATAAAAAGTAATCCTGCTTCTAATGGTTCTCCTACATGATTGGTAAACTCCAAAGGAGCTGCCCCAGTTCCTCCTTCTGCACCATCAACCGTGATAAAGTCGGGTAAAATACCTGTTTCAAGCATGGCTTTACAGATGCTTAAAAACTCATCTTTTCGCCCTAGGCAAAGTTTAAATCCAACAGGTTTTCCATCCGTTAGATCACGTAATTTTTTCACAAATTGCAGTAACCCTATGGGGGAATTAAATTCAGAGTGGGCCGGTGGGGATAGAACATCTTTGCCCATGGGGACTTTGCGAACGTTTGCAATTTCTGGGGTTAATTTAGCTGCTGGTAAAATGCCACCATGTGATGGTTTGGCACCCTGCGATAATTTAATTTCAATCATTTTAACTTCAGGTCGGTTGGCTTCTATTGCAAATTCCTTTGCATCAAAATGGCCATTATCATCACGACAGCCAAAATAGGCCGTACCAATTTGAAAAATGATATCACCACCTTGTAAATGGTAAGGACTTAATCCACCTTCGCCAGTATTGTGGGCAAATCCACCCAGTTGCGCGCCTTTATTTAATGCCATAATGGCATTTGGAGATAAAGACCCAAAACTCATGGCAGAAATATTAAGGCGCGAAGCACTGTAAGGTTTTTTGCAGTCAGGTCCTCCGACCATAATGCGTGGTTCGACATCTGACATTTTTTTGGGGTCTAAAGAATGCAGGACCCATGTGTAGCCAATTTGCATGATATCTCGTTCGGTTCCAAAGGCGACTGTGTCGCGTACGTTTTTTGCCCTTTGGTAGATAATCGAACGTATTTCACGATTGAATGGTCGCTCGTCTTCATCATTGGCAATAAAATATTGTTGAACTTCTGGACGTAGAAATTCCAAAATATAGCGCATGTGCCCAAGAACAGGGAAATTACGTAATATCGTGCGTTTTTTTTGAAGAAGGTCATACATCCATAAAATAACAATAGGCGTTAAAAAAATTAAAAACCAGCGAGCATCCTTCAACATAATGAGTATCATAAGGAACGTCAAAAGAACAATTCCAAACCCCAAATACCATTGACGACGCATAGTTATTCCTTTAAAAAGACCTACATATCCAAGCTATAAATATAGGTTGCGTTAAACTTCAAATGTTTCATATTGCGGAAACCACATTGTTTTTTGTATGGCTTTTTTAATCTGCTCTTTACTCATAGGATCGATATGGCCATCTTTAATTCCTTGTAGAATGACCGCGTTTGCAATATGTTGGCTAACATCACGGATGGTTGATAATTCGGGTAACAAACGTCCTTCACCTGTTTTTACGGCAGGCGCTAGCTCACTTAATGCAATAGCTGCTGCCATCATCATTTGATTACTCACACGGCGTGCTTTTCCTGCAACAATACCGAGGCCAACGCCGGGAAATATGTAGGAATTATTACATTGGGCAATATTTATTTGTCGGTTATCAAAGGTGACGGCATCAAAAGGACTGCCAGTAGCAACCAACGCTTGGCCTGATGTCCAATGCAGAAGGTCATGCGGGACGGCTTCAGCTTTAGATGTAGGATTGGATAGGGGGAAAATAATAGGGCGTTTGCAGTAAGTGGTCATGGTGCGGACCAAGGTTTCAGTAAATTGGTTTGGTTGAGCAGACACACCTAATAGTATGGTTGGTTTGGCATTGTTTACTACATCAAGCAAGCTGATGGTTCCTGTTTTTTCAAGTTGCCAATCTTGCATAGCTTGTTGTGAACGGGCAAACGGTTTTTGAAATGGCAATAAATTATTCATTCCATCGTGTAGTAGGCCGTTCCTATCAACTAAATAGAAGTGTGAGCGTGCCTGTGTCTCCGTCAAGCCTTGATTCATCATTGCATGCACTATCTGCTCGCTAATACCACAGCCAGCAGAACCGGCACCCAATAAGGCGATACGGTGATCTTTTAATGGAACATTGGCCACTCGTGTTGCGGCAAGGATAGCTGCAACCGCAACGGCAGCTGTGCCTTGGATGTCATCATTAAAGGTACAGAGTTGATCTTGATACCGCTCTAATAGGGGGTATGCATGTTGTTGTGCGAAATCTTCAAATTGTAGTAATACATGTGGAAAATAGCGTTTGATGCCTTGTACAAAACGGTCAACAAAATCGTCATACTCTTTACCTGTGATGCGAGCATGTCGCCATCCCAAATACTCAGGGTCGTTTAATTTTTCTTGGTTATTGGTTCCAACATCTAAAATAATGGGTAGGGTTTTTTCGGGGGCTATACCACCGCATACCGTATATAATGATAATTTCCCAATAGGAATACCAAGCCCACCTGCACCTTGATCGCCCAGTCCTAAAATGCGCTCGCCATCGGTAACGACAATTACACTAATTGGATGTTCTGCTGCAGCCGCTGATAGGGTAGCTTCCATGTTATTACGCTCTGGATAGCTGATAAATAAACCACGTGGCTGCCGATAGATACGGTGAAAAATTTCACATGCTTGACCAACAACCGGGGTATAAATCACGGGCATCATGTCTACTAAATTTTCTAATATAAATCGATAAAACAGAACTTCATTGCGATCTTGCAAAGCACGTAAGTAAATATGTTGTTCTAAAGGTGTTTGTTTTGCAGAGTAAGCATCTTTGCAACGCAGGAGTTGTTCTTCTATGGTTTCTACGTCGGAGGGTAATAAACCAACAAGTTTCAGCGCTTCTCGTTCTTTAGTGCTATATGCAGTTCCTTTGTTGAGTAAGGGGTTTCTAAGTACGGCGCGTCCTCGCTCAGTGACATTTATGGTCATTTCAACACTCCCTGTTGATGCCTAAAAGATACAATAGAGTATAAAGTATATTTTTCGTACCTTACACTAGATTTGGTGCCTAGTTATAATATACTTCTGAGGCATTGCCTTATGTAAAATAGGTAATACGCCAGATCGTGATAGTGAACGTTGGTATGCACAATGCTAATTCAGATGTCCGGTAATTAATTTTCGATTGTAAGGCTCATTATGGCAAAATTATACTTCTATTATGCGGCTATGAATGCCGGTAAAAGCACCGTGTTGCTGCAATCTAGCCATAATTACCGTGAGCGTGGGATGAACACACTATTGTTGACCCCAGCTATCGATACGCGCTACCAATACGGCACAGTTTCATCCCGTATTGGATTATCAGAGCCGGCACTTGCTTTTCAGAGTGAAGACGATCTATTTGCGTTGGTTAATGCTGATATTCAATCTGGGACACAGTATGCTTGTGTGCTGATTGATGAAGCACAATTTCTAACGCGTATACAAGTACATCAATTAACAATGATTGCGGATGAGTTAAGTATTCCTGTATTGGCTTATGGTTTACGAACTGATTTTCGTGGTGAACTTTTTCCGGGTAGTCAGCATCTGTTAGCTTGGGCTGATGAATTGGTCGAATTAAAAACCATTTGCCATTGTGGGCGTAAAGCCACTATGAATATGCGTATTAATGCAAATGGACAGGTGATTCGTGAAGGGGAGCAAGTTTTCATTGGTGGTAATGATAATTATGTTTCCACTTGTCGGTTGCATTTTAAGCGTGGTGAGGCAACGCCAAATACAGTTAAAAAATTGCGCAATAAAGATACCATTTTAGGGTGAATTTTGTTACACTACGCGCCGTTATCACGTTGTAGGCTTGTGTGCCGCTCGCTAGTTAGTGAAATTAATTAAAGAGTGAAGCTAAGCCACCTTGCTAAGGAGTAACATTGTCTGATTCTGTTGCGGTTGATTTACAAGTAAATATATCGGGCAGTGGTTGGTTGGCATGGTTAGTGTGTCTTTCAGCTGGTTTATTTTTTTTCTATGAATTTTTTCAACTTAATCTATTTGATGTGATTAACCAACCATTGCGTAATGAGTTTCATATTAATGCAGCGCAATTGAGTTGGATGTCTAGTGCTTATTTGTGGGCCGATATTCTTTTTCTTTTACCTGCTGGCGCGATTCTTGATCGTTTTTCTACCCGTCGTGTCATTCTTATTGCGATGATGATCTGTATTGTTGGTACGGTAGGGTTTGCATTTAGTAATTCGTTTATAGTTGCTTCTTTTTGTCATTTTCTTTCAGGCATTGGCAATGCTTTTTGTTTTTTATCATGTGTAGTTTTAGTATCACGATGGTTTCCTCCTCGTCGTCAAGCCTTGGTCATTGGTTGTTTGGTAACCATGGCATTTATAGGGGGCATGATGGCACATACCCCTTTGGCATATTTAAATGAGCATTATGGTTGGCGTGATTCTTTATTGATTGATGGTGGGATTGGTTTGTTATTATTTTTGTGGATTTTTCTTTTTGTTCAAGACAGACCGCATAACAATTTAAGTATCAAGGTAGTTGAAAAGCAACCAGCGGCATTAGGGTTTATGCAGGCATTAGCGAATCCCCAAAATTGGTTGGCTGGTCTTTATA
>CAZZGV010000119.1:0-6321 GCA_964654255.1 uncultured Legionella sp.
AATACCTTTTTAGCAAAAAAAATGCCCTTTAAATCAAAGGGCGTGAACGTTTACTGAAAATATAATAGCAAAAAAGTTTCTTTCATACCCATTATTGTAAATGGAATGATTGTATTGTTGTTGCATTGGTTATTAAAAATAATAATTCACAGCCAAAGCAAGTGATGTAAATCCACCACCGCTTGGACCTGTAACAGCAAACCACACTCCACCAATAACCCCCAATTGCGGGTTGAAATTATATTCAAGAGCAGGGGCTAGTGATAATTGTGTGCCACCACCGCCACCAATGCTATCGATAACACCACCGGGAGTTAATCCGGGATTGCCATTGAAATCAGATGAATTGCTATCGACAAAGAGTAACTCAAACACAGGTACCCAGTGCTGTGTAAGTGAGTATTCAAAAGCTATATCTGCTGAAAAACTATTTCCTGGTTTTATATCACCTTCTGTGATGTCATTACCACCAAAAACACTAGCCCCTTCAATATGAACATCACTAGCCCAAGAGCCAAGCAAACTTAGGCGTGAGCGTAAATAGTGGTCGTTCCCAAAATCCTTTAATTTTTGAAAATGAAATCCAACCGCTGTTTGATAGGCACCAATACCAGTTTGATCGGTTCCTAATTTATTGGGGTTTAAATGGTCAAATTTTCCAGTTGGAAAAACTTCTTGTATGGTCATACGTAAATTAGGTACCCAAGAATGCTCTTGCTCCTTCAGTACTTGCAGTCCAATGCCTAAACTGTAATCACCGATATTTCCGCCTTGTTGACCACGGTTCCAGCTGCGATCAATAGGTAATGAGGTTTGTACATCTAAAAAACTGGTTAACCCTACCGTTAAAATAGGTAGCAATTCAACGTTTCTAAAGTTACCTGGGTACATTGTATAAAAACCATAAGGCTCAAGATTAACATGACCGGCAGGAATAGTTTTGCCAGAAGGAGCAAGTAATGGGCCTGTCATCCAGGGAGATGCAAAGGCTGTATTCACTATAAATAATAAGAGTAGAATTTTGGAGTACATGGCGTGACCAATTTTATAAAATTATTAAAATAAATTCGGGTTTTAATGATAGCTCGTTTTATACATAGAATTCAAAAAGAAATGCTAATTGTATGCCATTTAGTGGGAGAGTATACGCAACCAAATATTAAACAGTTCATTGCCGTAACCCAATTGCTTCATCAACGCTCGAAACAAAAATTAACCGCATAAGTGATTCAATTTGAATCACTTATGCGGTTGCCCTGGCGTATCTAATAACTTGATTTAGTGGTTAAATCTTCTACTATATTAGTAACGTATATATAAAGAGAGTTGCATGCGTGCGCTTATTTTAGCCGCTTGTTTGATAACCAGTGTTGCATTTGCGGATGATTTCGTTGGATTTTCCGCTTATGAAAATGGTGATTATACCACTGCATATCAGCATTTAATTAAATCTGCCAATGAGGGCAATGAAGAGGCTATGTACTTGGTAGGGCGCATGTTGGAGTATGGTTTGGGTGTCAATGAAAATATAAATAATGCGAAAAATTGGTATATAAAATCTGCTGAGAAGAATAATCCATTAGCGCAGTTGAGTCTGGGATTTTTATATGATGAAGGAAAAGGTGTTACTCAAAACTATCAGCAGGCTTTTTCATGGTATATGAAAGCTGCTAAGCAGGGTAATGCTGTTGCTCAGCGTAACGTAGGTTTGATTTATGCCACTGGCGAGGGTGTAGCGATTGATCAGAAAAAAGCATTTCAATGGTTTAAAAAATCTGCCGAACAAGGCTACAGTAAAGCTCAAGTTAATCTTGGTTATATGTATATGTTGGGAGCTGGGACATCTAAAAATGTAGATGAAGCATTCTCATGGTATGAAAAAGCTGCTCAACAAGGTGATGAAAAAGGGCAATACAGTTTGGCGCTTTTATATAGTGGTAACTATGGCATACCTCAAGACCAAAAAGCGGTTAGCTATTGGTTGACGCAGTCCGCTAATCAAGGTCATGTAGATGCACAAGCATATCTTGGACACCAATACCTTAATGGGCTTGGAGTAGATCGTGATCCACATAAAGCTGCATTTTGGTTTCAAGCATCTGCTGAACAAGGTAATATTTATGCTCAAGAGCAATTAGGTGAGTTGCTATTAACAGGCTCTGGTATTGATAAAGACTACCAAAAAGCGGCATTTTGGTTTTTCAAATCGGCAGAGCAGGGGGATATTGTTGCCCAAGGAAAAATAGGTTATTTATATGCTGTTGGTTTAGGTGTGCCTAAAGATAATACAAAGGCTTATGCTTGGTTAAAATTGGCTACAAAAAATAAAAACGAACAAGCACAAAGAGATTTGGAGCGTTTAAAAAAAGAACTTTCTCCGCAAGAAATACAAAAAGGCGAAGCAGAGTTTCAAATGATATCTAAAATAAACTAATAACAAATGTATGACTAGACTAGTACTCTAATTGGCATATTAAAAACAATATGCCAATCGGAAATTAATCGAATAAAGAAAAGGGAAATATGATTCTGTTGGATTTAGATTAGACTCACCAAAACCCGCAGTATAGTTGCCGCCAAATTCTCCCATAACATCTTTGGTAAAACGATAATTTATTCCTGCGCCGAATGTAGGGCTAACATGCCAGTAGTTATTAAGAATATCTTTCCTGTGGACATTTGCCCCACCAAAACTTGAAAATAACCGTATGTTCGTATCAGGAATTAACAGCATGATCTTAGCCATTGCACTTATGGCTTCTGTTTGAGAGTTAAATTTTGTCGGGTTATCCTCATGCAAGTAACTAAATAAACTTTCCGTGTCAAAAAAAACGGTTGCGTTAGGGTAGTGCATATAGCTTGCTTCGATCGCAAAGAAACGGCTAATTTCATAGCCTGCAACAGCACCCACAACTCCACCGCCTTCTGTAACACTTACAGGCGTGGAAAGACGTGTCGCTTCGTTTTGGTTTGCAGCGCTAGGAACCAGTGCTCCCCACGTAGTAGAACCATAGCCGCCAATAGCTCCGATATAAAATGGGTGTCGAAAAATATCAGCATTTTTTATAATAGGTTGTCCGTACAGGGTAAAAAAAGGAAAAAATAATAACATGAAAAAAAATGGTTTTTTAAACACATTCAGTACTCTTTAAAAGTGTATAGAAGCAGGAAATAGCTCTAAAAATTGAGATACTGCGTTTGTCTTGTGTTACTCACAAGCCCTCAGCGGGTGGGATTCCCGCCGATATTTAATCAAACGCTAATGAACTAACTATTGACATGCATGCTGATTTGAACTGCAGGCTCTGCCGCGTGAATCGATTCCACCACGAAGATAGCAAGTCCAATTATCAATGCAGTCTTGTGCGCTAGTATGGTGTTGAAATTCGCAGGCTTTTTGAAGCGAGCCAAATACAGCTATCATCCTACTATAAAGCGCGTTCATATCCTGGCACATACCACCTGGAAGTCCAGATGATGTGCAGTAACATATTGCTGCTGATTTAAAAGAGGAGCAGAAGTTAACATCATTTGTTGGTAATGCATTAGTGCATGCAAAAACTGAAACAGAGAAAAAGCACATAAATACAACAAGCATTTTCTTTATCATTGTTTTCCCTTATTAATTTAAAATAAATTGCGAGGAAACTTTATCAGAAAAAAAGCGCACCTGCAAAATAAATATTACAATTATACAATCTGTTAGCGTTAATAACCTTAAATTTGTTGAATTTGACTTTGATCTAAATTTTGGTCATCTTGTATCTTATTGAATTCACTAGAAAGATTTTTAATGTCTTTCTTTGGACCAGAAAAGAGGAGCAAGTCTTGGCCACTTTTGCTATTGTAGGCCATTGCAAACAAACCTATGACGGTTACGGTCATGAGACTTAAATATATAATATTCCCAATATGTCGAACACAGCTGTTAAACGTACTGTGGTCAATAGCATTAATTGCTTTCAGTTCAATATCTTTATAATGTTGCTTATAACTAGCGGCGCCCTCCAAGGCCCGCTCAATAGTTTCTTTTTCATAAGTAAGTAGCGCGTTACGTTGTTTGGTATCATAGAGTGATTTTAATTGATCGCAATTTTGATCTAACTCTATGATAGCTTTTTGAAGCTTTTTACGTCTTTCAAACTCACGCAATAGCGTTTCACTAGGTTCAATTTCAAGTTTTCTGAGTATGCTACGGGCATCGGCTAATATGCGTTCTGTTTTTGAATTCTCAAAATCAGAGAATATTTGTTTTGCATTATCAATGTGGTGTTTAGCTAAGATAATATCCCATGCATCTTTGTTGAGTCTTTTATTTTGTATTGTACTAATAGCATCTTCCATGAAGTTAATAGTAATATTATAGGTGTTATTAAGCATTGTTTTGTTTTCTTCAATAAGAAAGAAGCTTGCTAAGATGTACTTTGATCGGGTTTCAACCTCATTGATCAACGCAGGTTGGCGCTTATGTGTTGATTTTCTAAATTTAAATTTCTCAATTCCTAATGTTATTTCTTTAAAATAGTCAACATGAGAAAAAACAACATCTGTGAATGTTATATTATGACCTTCTGTGTCAACAAACGCGCCGTCTAGGTCATGTTTTTTGGACGATTCGTTTTCTTGAACACACATATCAGATTTAATTTGTGCGGAGAAGCGTGATAGGTCGTATTGTCTTTGTTTGAGTGCGTTGAGGGCTGCTGTTTTAATCTGATGAATTTTCTGCTCTGCTAATGCAGCATTATTTTCTAGCATATGAAGGCTTGACTCACTTGGTTGCATACAAAATCCGGCTCTGACAGCAAATTCAACGATGGGTCTTATGCCATAAAATGCTTTAATTTGGTCAAATGCACTATTTAGTGTAGGGGTTAAATCAAATTGAGATACTTTGTCTAGTTGAGAAACAAATTCCGAAGTAATTTTGATTGATTCAGGGTAATACAAAAAATTATTCCACCCTTCACGGTTAAGCGTGTGGGATGATATATATTTACTAAAAGAATGTGGATTGATTTTGGCGGTCATATTCCGGAATGCTGCGCCGTAATCAATAACAGCTAATTTTTTACTGTCATTCTCGGTTATAGTAATCCCCACATTACCTAAATTTATGTCAGTGTTGTTTATTAGCAAGCTTGTCGCAGCGATCTCACCAAAATTTAGATAATTGCCGTTTTGATTTCCTGCAGTAAAAAAAGCAGCTAACTCATTGGGACGAATAATTAATTGCTCAACGAGCTGAGATGTTTCTATTATCTTAGTTTTTGAACGACCTGGCTTTCTGTTTAAAAATTTCTGTATGGCGTTATATAAATCATCCCAGCCATGAATAAACTCAGAAACGAGGTAAACATTTCGACCATCAGGGCTAACCTGTACATCCTCATTCACACGCACTAATTGGACGTTTGCCGACACTTCGGGTGCAGTGTCTTGATAAATTCTGGCAGCAAGAAACTCAGCAATATTAAGGGCAATTCTAGTGTCCTGCTTAATTAAGCAGGTTTTATTTCCGCATGTATAAAATCCACCAAACTCCCCGGCCCCATTTGCTCCGCCTTCTTTAGGGCGAGAAAATCTCCAAACTTGTTCTGCATTGGTTGTTTTTTCGTAAGTCTTGAAATTAGGTGGGTTAGTAGTTAGAGGCATAAATTGGCTCTAGTTGAATACAATGAGGCTATTATATCTAAAAAATGATTAAGAGATCCTTAAATGTAAATAATGATTACAATTAATTGCATTTAATACATATATGTAACATTAAATAGTATTTAAACTCTCTCTTATTATGCCTACAGAAATACTTCCTTGCTTATCTTTGCTACGCTTGATAAGGGTGTATGTTGTTAAATTTAGATCATTTAAAGACGTTGTTGCTTCACTTAAATAATAACTACTTTCGATTGTAATTTGTTCTTTTGGAAGATCTAATTTTTGCAATAATTCTATAATTTTCCCTAGATTCTTAATTCCTTTTTCACCACGAGCTTGTATTAGCTCCTCTGCTTGCGTTTCATTCAAACCATTGCCTAAAGACATTAATAGTACTTTAGGTGCAGTGTTAATATTAAGAGGGGTAGTTTCTGGTAAAACGGTTAAATAAGGTAGGAGTGTACGATAAAACAATGTGGTAGCGCCTTGCACTAAAAGAAATTCAGAAATACTTTGCATTGGTTGGTAAGCTGGGAAGTATGGTTTTTTTTGTTTTAAATAAAAATCCAAATAGTTATCCTGACCACGTCCTGATTGATAAGGGTTAATCCAGTATACGATAGCATTAAATAATAATTTACGCTGAGCTGCGCTTGTTTTAGT
>CAZZGV010000120.1:0-6317 GCA_964654255.1 uncultured Legionella sp.
CAAATATGTACCAATTGAAACTGCCGCCAATATTAAAATGGTTAGTAGGTTTTTAACGCGCGGCTTGCCGTCCAAGCCAATCATATTAAAATTAATGCGGTAGCTGCGCTCAAGATCCGTAGTGGCAAACAAGTGCGACATCAACCCTTCTGCATCAACACGATTTGAGCGAGGAATAATCACCAAACGAGTAGGATGCTCATGATCCGACTCATCTCGTAAATCTTCAACCATTGGCAGTTTTTTTTGTTGCATCTGGGCCGCAATTTGTTCAACAACTTTGGCACCCGATACTTGGTACGGCAACGCTGTAATTACAATATTATGTTTTTCAACAGTGTAAATCGCCCGCATTTTAACAGAGCCGTTTCCTGTTTCGTAAATGGTCTGTAGCGCGGCTTTCGGCGTAATAATTTCAGCATTGGTTGGAAAATCAGGGCCTTTAATAAAACGAGTAATCGCATTTAACGAGGCATCCGGGTTTTCCAATAAATGCACACACGCATTGGCAACTTCGGTTAAATTGTGTGGCAATATATCCGACGACATACCCACAGCAATACCCGTTGCACCATTCAATAGCACGTTTGGCAACCTTGCTGGCAATAATGACGGCTCCTGCAACGTGGCATCAAAGTTATCGACCCAATCAACAGTGCCTTGTTGTAATTCAGCTAACAGCGTATCTGCATAAGCGGATAAACGTGCTTCTGTATAACGCATTGCAGCAAATGATTTTGGATCGTCTGGCGAACCCCAGTTTCCTTGTCCATCAACAAACGGATAGCGATAAGAAAAGGGCTGGGCCATCAAGACCATGGCTTCATAGCAAGCCACATCGCCATGCGGATGAAATTTACCGAGAACGTCCCCTACTGTACGCGCCGATTTTTTATGCTTTGATGTCGCCTTAAGACCCAACTCTGACATTGCATATATAATTCGACGCTGCACGGGTTTGAAACCATCAGCCACATGCGGCAAGGCTCTGTCTAAAATAACGTACATAGAATAATCTAGGTATGCTTTTTCAGTAAATTCAGTCAGGGGTTTGCGTTCAGTTACATTACTCATGAAGTTAGCTCGTCTTATTCTTATAGAATAGTTATTGCATATAGACGTGAGCCTAGCAAGCTCGACGTATTAAACCCCATGGTACCATAAATTAAGCCTGGGCAGTTTACTAATACTAAGTTCACACATAAGAATTCATATCGCGTATCAACGAGGCAATTCTCAGCGTCAGTAGAGTTTCGAAAGAGGTCTAATATGCTTAGTATCAACTAGTATGTTGTGTTAGTAACCAGTCTGTGTTGATGTGAATAACTTTGTTAATCTTTATGTATGGTTTGTTAATTCATTTTAACTTATTGATTTTAAAGAATTATTTTTTATTGTTTTACCTTCACATAGTACTCTACCTGTGGATAACTTTGTGAGTCAAATGTTATTTAACATCCGTAACTCGTTGTAAATTAATCTAAAAATCATCCGTGATAGATTATCATCCTTAAATCAACGAACATCCTCTAATTCAATATTCTGTATAAACTGCGTAAAAGGAGGCGTGAGGTTTTGGTCGGACGATGTTGCAAGTACATAATAATAAATTGTGCGCTCAGAACGAGGGATTTCAAACAGATAGACCTTTAGCTGATACAAACCAGGCTCCAGCAGAAGTTCAGCATGCACGCTATGCTCCAAAATACTACCAAGCACGATTTTCCCTGACTCGCAACGTAGCGTCACTTCTTCTGTAATAGAACGATAGATACATTTGAATTCTTTTAAACTGGGAATAGGATAATGGCCAGAAACGAAGCGCAATTGTGCATCGCAGGGGCCATCATGCCCAGGGTGGAGTACAAGAGCAATACCCTTATTGCAATAATGCAGGTTTGTCTTCTCGTCATAAATATAGTCTGAGGGATATAACGCAGGATCGGCAATATACATACCGTGACTAATGGCAGGCTTAGCGTTTTTTTTCTGCAAAATAGTCGGTTCACCTCCATATTTTTTTTCCACTAACATGGACGTAATTTTCGATAATAAGCGACTTACTGTATTGGCACGCGAGGCAAGTGCCAATAATGGCAGAATTTTTTGTAGATGCTGCTGATAAAACTCCAAGCTTTCTACAGAAGGGGCCTTCTCCTCATGAAAGGCTTCTATCAGAGAGGCAGCATAACTCGCTGCGCCTTTGATACGGTCTTTTAGAGGCAACGAAATAAGTCGTATGTAAGCTTGCGCAAGTTCATCGTGTGTCATGTTCTTATAAATCATCCTGTGCTATTTAAGAATCAAATTTAATGCATCATGTAGTAATTTAAATTCCACATAATCCATAATGACCCTACAATAATGGATATCAAAATAACACCGGTGAACAGAAACGTCATGATATTCGTTCTACCTTGCTCTGTCTGGGTTGTTAGGCGAAGAAAGAAAATCACTTGTACCAGAAATTGAATACCTGCTGAAGATAAAATGAGCACCAATACCTCGAGCTTGGAAAACCGTTGCGACATAACTGACCAAAAAGAAAACAATGTTAGTATCGTGCAACTTATAAAGCCAATTAAATATATACCTAATTTTTTTTGGCCTGTGCCGTAATCTGTTTCACTCATCCCATGACGCTCCATGCTAAATAGCCCCCATCAGGTATACAATCGTAAATACAAAAATCCAGACGATATCCAAAAAATTCCAAAACAATCCTAGATAAGTCATACGACGGCGCCTAACATGATTGTGCTTAATGAATGGAAGCTGAATAATCATTAATAAAATCCATAACAAGCCAGCACTAACATGTAATCCATGCGTGCCTACTAATGCAAAAAATGATGAAACTGAACCGCTAACATCCCAGCGAAAACCTTCATTAGCCATATGCATAAATTCTGTGACTTCTAATACAATAAAGCCAGCACCAAGCAAGAAGGTCATGCCAAGCCAGAACTGTACTTTGTAAAGTTTGTCCTTGTATAGATTTAAAATAGCAAGACAAAATGTAAAATTAGAGACAAGTAAGAAAAATGTTTCAATCAGTACATCTCGTAAATTAACATGCTGTTTTAACGCAGGCCCCGGATACCCCGGACTGTTTAATACTAAAAAAGTAGCAAATAAGCAGCCAAATAAAATGCAATCCGTCAGTATATACATCCAAAAACCAAACACATCGGTGGAGTCACTGTCATGATGATGTGCCTCCGCGTGGATAGCATGATTATGCATTAGACAAGCTCCCTAAAGTGAGCTAATTCAGTTCTTTTGACTGTTTCAGCATCGATATAATAATCAACGTCCTTTGAAAATGTTCGAGCAATGACCGTGGTGATTACGCCTAATAAACCGATAATTCCAGGAATAAGCATATGCCAAATCAAAGCAAAACCGGTTATTCCAGAAAACATCGCAATAATAAATCCTACCGATGTATTTTTAGGCATGTGAATCGGATCGTAATGAATATCTTTGGGATGAATGTGCCCTTCTGCCCTGCGATGCTCCTTATCTACCCAAAATTGATCCAAAGAATGTACCACCGGTAATTTAGCAAAATTATATAATGGCGCAGGTGATGCAACCGACCATTCTAACGTACGCCCATTCCAAGGGTCACCGGTGCGGTCATGAAGCGCATGGCGATTTTTTATACTTACAACTAACTGTATAATCTGAGATACAATTCCAATTAAAATCAATAGAGCCCCTATCGCTGCAAAAATCAAATAGGGTTGATACATAGTATGCGCATAGTGATTATTTCGACGCACAAAGCCATCAAGCCCCAAAACATACAACGGCATAAAGGCGCAATAAAAACCTATTACCCAAAAATAAAAGGCTCTTTTACCCCATTTCTCATCTAAACGAAAACCAAACGCTTTAGGAAACCAATAGATAATCCCTGCAAAATATCCAAATAATACCCCACCAATAATCACATTATGAAAATGCGCTACTAGAAATAAGCTATTGTGAACTTGAAAATCAACTGGTGGCACTGCCATCATCACGCCTGTCATTCCGCCTATAGCGAACGTCGTAAAAAAAGCGGTCACCCAAAGCATGGGCGTGGCCATGATGATGCGGCCCTTATACATAGTAAACAACCAATTAAACACTTTTACGCCAGTTGGGATAGCAATAATCATCGTCGCTATTCCAAAGAAGGAATTAACATCGGCTCCGGCCCCCATCGTAAAAAAGTGATGCAGCCAAACAATAAAAGACAGAAACGTGATAATCGCTATCGCCCACACCATCGTCGTATAACCAAATAATTTTTTTTGACTAAACGTTGCAACCACTTCTGAAAACACACCAAATGCCGGCAAAATTAAGATATAGACTTCAGGATGCCCCCATACCCAGATTAAATTGATATACATCATGCTATTTCCACCTGCAAAATCGGTAAAGAAATGCATGCCTAGCATGCGATCCAACGACAATAAAGCAAGTGTTATGGTTAACACAGGAAATGCTATCGCCACCAAAATCATAGAACATAATGCCGACCAAACAAAAACCGGCATTTTCATTAAGGTCATGCCTTTACAACGCATTTTGAAAATAGTCGCAATAAAATTAATCCCTGCAAGCAAGGTCCCCACCCCTGAAATTTGCAAAGACCAAATATAATAATCAACACCGACATCAGGGCTATAATACAACTCAGACAAAGGCGGATATGCAAGCCAACCCGATGATGCAAATTGCCCAACCACAAGAGAAATATTACACAACATTGCCCCAATAAAGGTCAGCCAAAAGCTAAGTGAATTTAAATAAGGATATGCTACATCACGAGCACCAATTTGTAGTGGAATTATCATGTTGAGCAAGGCAAAAACAAGCGGCATGGCAACGAAGAAAATCATAATAACCCCGTGTGCCGTAAAAATTTGGTCGTAATGATCTGGCGTTAAAAATCCTACGGAGCCCCCCGCTGCAACCGCTTGTTGAGAGCGCATCAACAATGCATCTGAAAAACCACGTAACAACATCACAAACGCTAGGATTAAATACATAATCCCTATTTTTTTGTGATCAACCGACGTTACCCATTCGTTCCAAATATAAGACCATTTTTTAAATACCGTTAGTAATGCCAACACCCCAAGAAATCCCAAGACCATAAACACACCTGCACCCATAGCAAACGGATTATGAAAAGGAATAGCATCTAAACTTAACTTACCAAGTAATAAATTTTGAAACATAATTATTCCTTATGGAATGTAATTGCGCTTTCACGTGGATGTAATGGACCTAAACTGTTCATATACGTCATGATTACATTATCAAATAGATTCGTTTGTACGCCAGAAAATAGCTGTGGCTTATCGGCAATAGAGGGATACAACAACTGGTTATACGCAGCATCTGTTAACCCATTTGGCGATTTTTTTACCTCAGCAAACCATTGCTGAAGTTCTGATGGTTGAACTACATGGACTTCAAAGTGCATGTCCGAAAAGCCCTCGCCATTGTATTGCGTGTTTAAACCATCATAAAAACCAGGTTCAGTTGCCAAAAGATGGAGACGAGTGCGCATTCCTGCCATTGCGTAAATTTGACTACCCAGCTGAGGAATAAAAAAGGCGCTCATTGGAACATTATCCGTTGTTATCCAATATTCAACCTGCTGACCTAATGGAATCGCAAGATAATTTACCGTTGCAATATGTTGTTCTGGATAAATAAATAGCCATTTCCAGGGTAATGCAATGACTTGAACCAACATTGGTTTTTGATCATGCCCTGCAATTCGACGATAAGGATCTAGCTCATGCGTCTTTTTCCACGTCATGATGCTTAAAACCAATATAATGACACATGGAATGCCCCACCATAATATTTCCAGGTAAAAACTGTGGCCCCAATTGGGTTTATAGTCCCTGATACGGTGCGACACTTGATAGTGATAAACAAAGGTAATACTCATAATAATGACGGGTAAAACCACGATCATCATTAAAGCCAGCGTATCAAAAAATAGCTTGCGCTCCTCATATGCAATAATCCCCTTGGGATTGAGCATGCCGATAAAATTCTCTTTACAACCACTTAAGGAAAGCAGGATCAACGAACCTGCGACGATAAGTACGATTTTAAAAAACCACTGAAAGGCTTTTATATTAAAAAAAGCCATTTGCGTCCTTGCGACCATCAACACTCCTGGTTGCCATGCTTTCTTAGATCTTAATATAATGATACGATTTGATTTAAAATTCAAAGAGTTTATTGAACTGTCATTTAATTACTATGGATTGGTACTATGACCTATATAATATTTG
>CAZZGV010000121.1:0-6301 GCA_964654255.1 uncultured Legionella sp.
GCTGGTCGAATTGCTGGTCTGGATGTTAAACGTATCATCAATGAACCAACTGCTGCCGCTTTAGCTTATGGTATGGACAAAAAACGTGGTGATTCTGTTATCGCTGTATACGACTTAGGTGGTGGTACTTTCGATATTTCTATCATTGAAATTGCTGAAGTTGATGGTGAGCATCAATTTGAAGTGCTCGCAACTAATGGTGATACATTCTTAGGTGGTGAAGATTTCGATCTAGCGCTTATTGAATATTTGGCAGCTGAATTCAAAAAAGATTCTGGTATTGATTTGCATAGCGATCCTCTTGCATTGCAACGTCTGAAAGAAGCGGCAGAAAAAGCTAAAATTGAATTGTCGTCTGCACAACAAACAGATGTTAATTTGCCATACATTACAGCTGATGCATCGGGTCCAAAGCATTTAAATATCAAATTAACCCGTGCCAAATTAGAATCACTAGTTGAAAAATTAGTTGAGCGTACGATAGCACCTTGCAAGGCAGCGCTTAAAGATGCGGGTTTAACTGTTGCGCAAATCAACGAAGTTATTTTGGTGGGCGGTCAAACACGTATGCCAATGGTACAAAAAGTAGTTCAAGATTTGTTTGCGAAAGAACCACGTAAAGACGTGAACCCTGATGAAGCCGTTGCAGTTGGTGCAGCAATTCAAGCCGCTGTATTGTCTGGTGAAGTTAAAGATATTCTGTTATTAGACGTGACGCCGTTGTCGTTAGGAATTGAGACAATGGGTGGTGTAATGACTAAATTAATTGATAAAAATACCACTATCCCTACTAAAGCGAACCAAGTTTTCTCAACAGCTGATGATAATCAAACGGCAGTGACTGTTCATGTATTGCAGGGTGAGCGTGAGCAAGCATCCGCTAATAAATCGTTAGGTCGCTTTGACCTTTCTGATATTCCACCCGCACCACGTGGTGTTCCGCAGATTGAAGTAACGTTTGATATTGATGCTAATGGTATTTTGAATGTGTCTGCTAAAGACAAAGCAACAGGTAAAGCACAATCTATCGTTATTAAAGCATCAAGTGGTTTGAGTGATGAAGAGGTTGAAGCGATGGTGAAAGATGCTCAAGCACATGTTGAGGAAGATAAGAAATTTAAAGAGCTAGCTGATATCCGTAATCAGGCTGATAGCTTGATTCATAGCAGCGAAAAATCGCTGAAAGATTTGGCAACGGAAATATCTGATGAAGAGAAAACCAGCATTGAAACTGCAATTTCTGAATTAAAAGAAGCTGTAAAAGGCAGTGATAAAGCCGAGATGGAAAGCAAGTTGAGTGTGTTAACAGAAGCATCTGGAAAATTGGCTGAACGTGTATATGCCAAAAAGGCAGCAGAAGGGCAGCCGCAGGATGCAGGACAAGCTCAGCAAGAAAACCCAAAAGCAGATGAAGGGGTTGTTGATGCTGAGTTTGAAGAAGTAAAAGATGAGGATAAAAAATAAGGCTCCTGTCTTTAATTTTCAGGATGATATCTGGCTGGGGCGTTTTATAGCGCCCCATTTATTTTTTAAAAAGTATGTGAGTATGTAATGCAGAAGGATTATTACGAGCTTCTAGGTGTTAGCCGTAACGCCGACGATGCTGAAATTAAAAAGGCCTATCGTAAGTTAGCGATGAAGCATCATCCTGACCGTAATCCTGATGACAAAGCCTCAGAGGAAAAATTTAAAGAAATACAAAGGGCATATGCCGTATTGTCCGATCCTCAAAAACGTGCGGCTTATAATCAATTTGGCCATGCAGGTGTTGATGGTGCTGCAGGCGGTGCTGGTGGCTTTGGTGGATTTGGTGATGTGTTTGAAGATATTTTTGAAAATATTTTTTCAGGCGGTCGTCGACAACAGCGGCAATCTCGAGGTCAGAATGGTTCAGATTTGCAGTTCAATGTGCAGTTGTCATTAGAAGAGGCTGCACTTGGAAAGCAAATAGAAATTACAGTGCCTCGTCATGTTGGCTGTAAAACATGCGATGGTTCTGGCGCGAAAAAAGGCAGCAATCCAAAAAAATGTGATACGTGTGATGGTATTGGGCAAGTACGTATTCAGCAAGGATTTTTCTCTATTCAGCAAACATGCCCTAGTTGTCATGGTGAAGGTCGTGTTATCACAGATCCTTGCAATGATTGTCACGGACAAGGTCGTGTTCGAGAAAGCAAAAATTTAAGCGTGAAAATTCCAGCGGGTGTGGATAATGGCGATCGGGTACGTTTAAGCGGTGAAGGGGAAGCGGGGGTTCACGGTGGTTCTTCTGGTGATTTGTATGTGCAGGTAGCTATTAAACCACATGCAATTTTTGAGCGTCAGGACAGTGATTTGTACTGTGAAGTACCCATTAGTTTTGTAACGGCAGCGTTGGGTGGGTCTATTGAGGTACCAACATTGGAAGGGCGTGTGACTTTAAAAATTCCTGCTGAAACTCAAACGGGTAAATCATTTCGTTTACGTGGTAAAGGCATGAAATCTGTACGTGGTTATGCAACGGGTGATTTGCTTTGTAAAGTTGTTATTGAAACACCGGTTAATTTATCGCGAGAGCAGAAGGATTTGCTGAATCAACTTCAGGAATCATTAGAGCATGGAAAAAGTATGCATTCACCTCGATCCAGTTCTTGGTTTGATGGGGTAAAAAAATTCTTTGAAGATATGAAGTTTTAATTATATGTAAAATTATTAGAAACACTGCTAGAGATACGCTACAATTGGCAGCTTTTTCCTTATGCATAGGTAATGTGCGTAAGGAAAAATACCCAATGACCTACAGAGTATTATCAATGACCAATAAACCCGCAATACTAGTTCTAGCTGATGGCACCGTTTTTAATGGTGTATCCGTAGGCGCGAGTGGTGAAAGTGTTGGTGAGTTAGTTTTCAATACAGCAATGACAGGCTACCAGGAAATGTTGACCGACCCTTCATATGCTCGTCAAATTATTACGCTAACGACCGCTCATGTTGGTAATACTGGTTGTAATCTTGATGATATGGAATCTTCCCGTGTATGGGCTACTGGTTTAGTCATGCGAGACTGTGTATCAGCGCCTAGTAATTACCGTTCTACTCTTTCATTACCTGACTGGCTAAAAAAACATGGTGTTGTTGCTATTGCAGAGATTGATACTCGTCAATTAACACTGCGTTTGCGTGAGCATGGTTCAATTGGTGCATGTATTAGTACTAACATTGATAATGTTGAGCATGCACAAGCATTAGCAAACGAGTTTGGTGGACTTTCTGGTGTCGATTTAGCCCGTGTTGTTTCTCGGCAAACTGTGGAGCGTTGGCATGACGGACAGGGCGAGTGGGCGAGCAGCTCCAAGCCTCTTAAATTTCATGTGGTAGCGTATGACCTTGGTGTAAAACACAGTATTTTACGTATTTTGCATGATCTCGGCTGCCATTTAACTGTTGTTCCTGCTGAGACCACTGCCGACGAAGTAATGGCTATGAATCCAGACGGGGTATTCTTATCAAATGGCCCTGGTGACCCAGCCGCGTGTACCTATGCTATTGAGGCCACAAAAGAATTTTTAAATAAAGGTATTCCTTTATTTGGCATTTGTTTAGGTTTTCAAATTTTAGGGCTCGCATGTGGTGCCCGAGCATTAAAAATGAAATTTGGTCATCATGGTGCTAATCATCCTGTGATAGAGGTTAATGGAAAACAACGCGTTTTTATTACCAGCCAAAATCATGGCTTTGCCATCGATGAAGCATCTATGCCTTCTTATTTACAAGCTACTCATCGTTCGTTATTTGATCAGAGTTTGCAAGGTATAAAACATTGTGATAAACCTGCGTTTGGTTTTCAAGGTCATCCTGAAGCAAGTCCAGGTCCTCATGATATTGAGGGTATTTTTGACGAATTTATTAAAGCAATGAGTAATGATAATCAAGGAGTAGTTGGATAATGAAATCCTCACATGTTTTTACATCAGAATCGGTATCAGAAGGGCATCCTGATAAAATAGCCGATCAAATTTCTGATGCGATATTAGATGCCATATTAGCTCAAGACCCGAGCGCGCGCGTTGCTTGTGAAACCTTTGTGAAAACTGGGATGGTATTGGTTGGTGGGGAAATCACAACCAATGCATGGGTAGATGTTGAAGAAATTACTCGTGGTGTAATAAAAGATATAGGTTATAACAGTTCAGCAATGGGATTCGATTGGGAATCATGTGCTGTGTTATCTGCGATTGGTAAGCAATCTACTGATATTGCTCAAGGTGTTGATAATCAACAAACAAAACAATTGGGCGCCGGTGATCAAGGTTTAATGTTTGGTTACGCTTCGCGTGAAACAGATGTGTTTATGCCTGCTCCAATTGAGTACTCACATCGGCTCATGGAGCGTCAAGCTAAATTACGTAAAGATGGTACATTGCCATGGTTAAGACCAGATGCCAAATGCCAATTGACGTTGAATTATCAGGGTGGGAAACCTGTTTCTATTGATACAGTTGTATTTTCAACTCAGCATTCCCCAGATATTAGCCATAATGATTTAATGGAAGCAGTTCGAGAGGAAATCATTAAGCCCGTACTTCCTGCGGAATGGATATTGCCACAAACTCGTTTTTTTATTAACCCAACAGGGCGATTTGTTATTGGCGGCCCATTAGGTGATTGTGGTCTAACCGGTCGTAAAATCATTGTTGACACTTATGGTGGTATGGCTCGTCATGGTGGTGGCTGTTTCTCAGGAAAAGACCCTTCAAAAGTGGATCGTTCAGCTGCTTATGCAGCACGGCACGTGGCTAAAAATATTGTTGCCGCCGGTATTGCTGAAAAATGCGAAATTCAAGTCTCTTATGCAATTGGAGTTGCTGAGCCCACATCTATTTGCATTGAAACATTTGGTACTGGACATTTAGATAATGCAACCATCATTGATTTGATCAATACACATTTTGATTTAACCCCACAAGGGATTATCAATCATCATAATTTATTGCGTCCTATCTATCGTCAAACAGCGACGTATGGTCATTACGGTCGAGATACGTTTCCTTGGGAGCGTCTAGATAAAGTTGATGAGTTACGTAACGCATTGTAATGCGGTTTAAATTTAAGGAAAGACTATGATATTAGCTAACGAAGTTGCTACTAGCGCAGATTATAAAGTGGCTGATATGTCGCTTGCTGCCTGGGGTCGAAAAGAAATAGCGATCGCTGAAACAGAAATGCCAGGACTGATGGCATTACGTCAGGAATTTGGTAAAGACAAACCTTTAAAGGGTGCTCGTATCGCAGGCTGTTTGCATATGACAATCCAAACGGCTGTTTTGATTGAAACTTTGATTGCGTTAGGTGCTGAGGTACGATGGTCTTCTTGTAATATATTTTCTACACAAGATCACGCTGCTGCAGCTATTGCTGAAACAGGTGTTCCGGTATTCGCTTGGAAAGGTGAAACTGAAGAAGAATATTGGTGGTGTGTTGAAAAAACAGTGCGTGGACCAAACGGTTGGGTGCCCAATATGTTACTGGATGATGGTGGCGACATGACGTTACTTATTCATGAAAAACACCCGGAATTAGTAGCTGCGATTAAAGGTGTCTCTGAAGAAACAACCACAGGTGTAGCAAGGCTTTATGAAATGGCGAAAAAAGGCCAATTAAAAATGCCAGCTATTAATGTTAATGACGCTGTAACCAAATCAAAATTTGATAATCTATATGGCTGCCGTGAATCATTATTAGATGGATTAAAACGAGCTACTGATGTGATGATTGCTGGTAAAAGAGCATTGATTCTTGGTTATGGTGATGTGGGCAAGGGCTGTGCCCAAGCATTACGTGGGCAAGGTGCTACTGTATATATCGCCGAAATCGATCCTATTTGTGCATTGCAAGCGTCGATGGAAGGTTATCGTGTTGTAACCTTGGATGATGTTGCTGAAGAAGTGGACATTGTCGTTACTGCAACCGGTAATTTTCATGTTGTTACCCATGAACATATGCGCCGCATGAAGAATCAGGCGATTCTTTGCAACATTGGCCATTTTGATTCAGAAATAGATATCGAAAGTTTACGTCAATACGAATGGGATAACATCAAACCACAAGTTGACCATGTGATTTTTCCTGATGGAAAACGCATTATCGTTTTAGCTGAAGGGCGCTTAGTTAATTTAGGTTGTGCTACAGGGCATCCTAGTTTTGTGATGTCTGCGTCATTTACTAACCAAGTTTTGGCACAAATCGAGTTATTTCAGCATGCTGAAAAATACGATAATAAAGTATATGTATTGCCAAAACATTTAGATGAAAAAGTTGC
>CAZZGV010000122.1:0-6205 GCA_964654255.1 uncultured Legionella sp.
AGCGTGTCTACCAATTCCACCACCTCGGCAATCGACGCTAAAGTACTTAAGTTCTTCTCGCGTGTCAATCTTATTTTTAGCAGGATCCCTACATGAGCACACTCGATTACCTTGAAAAATTAATTGATAACTATTTTGCTTATCTACCCCGATCCAAACCTGTATCAATCAATGCATCAACCCAACTGATTGCCCATCGTGGTGCACATAGTAGTGCGTTGTCTATTAAAGAAAATACCCTTGCTGCTTTTGACAGAGCGTTGCAATTAGGCTGTGATGGTATTGAATTAGATGTCCATGCTTGTGCAGATGGCGTCTTGGTTGTGAACCATGATCCAACATTAAGCCGTTTATGGGAAAAAGATATTGCGATTCACAAACTGCGCTTCAACGAATTGCGAACCCTGGTTCCTGAGATACCAAGCTTGGCGGAAGTTATTGAAAGATACGGCCGGCGCATGCATTTATATATTGAACTTAAAGCTCCATTTACTGCCGTGCATGAACTAGCACTGTTGTTGCAGATGTTAACACCCGCTATTGATTATCATTTGCTTTGTTTAGATGAAACCATATTACCAACACTGACATTATTCCCCAAACATGCGTTGCTGCTAGTGCCTATGCATACGAATGTAAAGCTATTTTGTAAACTAAGCATTGAACAACACTATGGTGGAGTGATGGGGCATTATCTCTTATTAGGCAACCAACAGATCAAGCAATTAATAGCAGCCGAACAATTAGTTGGCGTAGGCTTTGTTGATTCTAAATTTAGTTTATATCGAGAGTTACAACGGGGTGTCGATCGTTTGTTTACAAATAATGCAGGAACAGTGGCGGCCCTTTTAAAAGAACTAAAACATAGGCAAATTTAATTCACTATATAAACTAACTGCCAAATGTAAACGTATACAACTCCAATCCCGGATCTGCTGCTGTTATCTCTAAAATACCACTACCAAATTGAGGCAAGGCCAATAGTTGATACAACATGTATGTATTAACAACCAGCCTGCCATTTACCACCGCTGTGGCTTTGTCAGCGTTCACGGGCTTGCCATTAAGTCGCAGTGAGACGGATATCGGTTTTTTTGTGCCACTACCCATAACAATAAATACATAACGTGCATTGAACTGTATTTTTAATGCGGCATTCGCCTTTGTAGCCACAATTTTATCCGCAGCAACCCTCCAGCCGCCTTGTAAAGCCCACGCATTGCTAATAAGTGTGCTTGGAAAATGGTAATCAGCATTAGTATCTTTACTCACAGACGGACTCAACGAGGTATTTGCTCGTGCGTAGCCTAAATACGTTTCAGGGGTTTCATAAGACATCCATTTTTTTTGGCTAGGAACTACAGAGGTCATTGGCTTATCGATGCCCAGTAAAAAGCGAATATTATTTTCAATGGTATCCTCATCGCCCTCACCAAGATGCTCATATACCACATCCCCTTTTTTATTAATCAAATATTGCGCAGGCCAGTAATGATTGGAAAAGTTTCTCCAGGTTACGTAGTTGTTGTCCAGAGCCACCGGGTAATCAAGCCCATAGCGATGCACCGCATCCCTGACATTATCTATGTTTTTCTCAAATTCAAACTCTGGCGCATGAACACCAATGATAACCAACCCTTGATGATGGTATTTTTTATACCACGCGTTTAAATGCGGTAATGTTCTCACACAATTGATGCAAGAGTAGGTCCAAAAATCCACTAGAACAACCTTTCCCCTCAACGCTGATAATTGCAAGGGGGCAGAATTAATCCATGTGTCTATTCCGGCAATCCGAGGCGCAGAATAAGGCCGCCACAAACCTTTTTCTAAATAAAGTGCGGTGCGCACCCCCGTCTGAGGAGCAGAAGATGAAATAAGATAGTTTTCTTGATAAAGCATATACACAACATTAAGAACAATAATACCCCCTAACGTTTTGCGAAACAAAACGCCATATCGCTTAAAAAATGAAAAGGCATCTCTAATTTTCAAACCATAAAGCGCAATAACTATCATAGGAATTGCAGCGCCCAAGGCAAATGCTATAAGAGTAAAAAAACTGGTAACACTTGTTTCCTGAATGGCAATTTGCACTAAAACAGCCGCTAAAATTGGGCCCGCACAGGGTGTCCATATAATGGCAACCAAACAACCCAACATTAAACCACTATAAAAACCTTGCCGCGGAGCATGGGATATTGGAAGCACCGCGATAAAAAGCTGAGTAACCTGGCTAAATTTAGCAGTTAAATAATTTGAAAGTAAAATAAACCCTACGATAAACAATACGCCGTAAGCAACATAACGCGTTATAGTTAAATCAATGCCCATGAATTGGACCAGATAACGCGCAAAATACGCGAGTAAAGCAAAGCTTAAAACAAAGCCAGATATAATACCCATTGATCGTGACGTTGATCCCGTCAGGGAGTTAGCCAAAATAATGGGTAAAATAGAAAGAATACAGGGAGAGAGGATAAGTGCGAAGCCTTCCGCAAACCCTAATGCTATCATTAACATGCCTGTTGTCATTTAAAAATAATAGCACTAGGGTTGAAAAAGACACTAAAAATCTACGACCCAATCATCTCTTCAGGTTTCACATACTCGGCAAACTGCTCCGCTGTTAAATAACCAAGCTTTACAGCTGCGTCTTTTAAAGACGTGTTTTCAAGATGCGCGGTTTTAGCAATTTTGGCGGCTTTATCATAACCAATATGCTGGTTAAGCGCGGTGACTAACATCAATGAATTCTGCAAATAATAGTCAATCACGGTGCGATTGGCTTGCAAATCTTTTACACAAAATTCCTGGAATGAGTGGCAGGTATCCGCCAATAAATTCACAGAGTGCAATACATTAAAAATAATCACAGGCTTAAAGACATTTAGCTCAAAATTACCCTGACTTGCAGCAATAGCAATCGTTGTATCATTGCCAATCACTTGCGCACAAACCATGGTCATCGCCTCTGACTGAGTTGGATTAACCTTGCCAGGCATAATGGATGAACCAGGTTCATTTTCAGGCAATATCAATTCACCAATTCCACATCTAGGGCCCGAACCTAACCAACGTAGATCATTGGCTATTTTCATCAATGCACACGCCAACGTTTTTAAAGTGCTGTGCGCCATAACTAGCGCCTCATGTGAGGCAAGAGCTGCAAATTTATTCGGTGCAGAAACAAATGGTAATGTTGTGATGGCCGCGATATGTGCGGCAGCTTTTTTTGCAAATTGTGGATGCGTATTTAAACCTGTACCCACTGCAGTTCCGCCTAGTGCTAATTCATACAACTCAGGTAGCACTTGTTCTATACGCATTAAACAAGCATCTAACTGCGCCACATACCCTGAAAATTCTTGGCCTAAAGTTAACGGCACTGCATCCTGTAAATGGGTGCGTCCTATTTTTATAATATCGTTGAACTCATTCATCTTAACCGCTAGACCATCATGCAATTCACGCACAGCAGGTAGCAATTTATGCTGAAAAGCGATTGCAGCAGCAATATGCATAGCAGTAGGAAACGTGTCGTTTGATGATTGTGACATGTTGACATGATCGTTTGGATGAATAGGCGATTTACTCCCCATCACCCCACCAGCGATGCTGATAGCACGATTAGAAATCACTTCATTAGCATTCATGTTTGATTGCGTGCCACTGCCAGTCTGCCAAACATGAAGAGGAAAATGCTCATCCAATTTACCGCTACTCACGTCTTCCGCAGCTTGGATAATTAATGTTGCTTTGTCTTCTGGCAGTTTTCCCAATTCAAGATTGGTCAACGCCGCTGCTTTTTTTAAAATACCAAACGCATGCGTTACTTCACGCGGCATAATATCGCTACCAATATTAAAGTGATGCAAAGAGCGCTCAGTTTGTGCCCCCCAATACTTATCGGCGGCAACAGCAATTTCACCCATGCTATCGGTTTCTATACGTGTTTTAGTCATAATATATCTGCTCTCATTGGCTGATGAAAATTGCCTGCATGTTAACACAGAATTTCAGCTCCTGAGCAGCACAGTGATATACTGCCGGGTAAAAATTTGTCGGTGTAAACAATGAGGAATACCCGTATTTATCAGCCAGGCCCTTATACAAAAGGCCAAACTATAGAACTATCTGCAACAACAGGCCAACATGTTGGCGTTGTGCTGCGCATGCAGCCCGGTGAGCATTTAACGCTTTTTTATGGTGACAACCGTGAGTTTCCGGCAACTATTCTTAACGTCCACAAAAAAAAAATAACCGTAACCATCAACGACGAGCAATACATCAATCGTGAATCACCGCGCGCCATTCATCTAGCCCAAGCTGTTTCAAAAGGCGATCGCATGGAGTTCGTAATTCAAAAAGCCGTTGAACTTGGGGTCGCTAGTATCACCCCATTATTAACCGCTCATTGTGTAGTGCGTTTAGACCAAGAGCGATTAGCTAAAAAACATGCTCAATGGCAGGCCATAGCAATTGCCGCTTGTGAACAATCTGGGCGCAATCAGCTCCCCGATATTCATCCAGCCTGCTCTTTGGATAACTACTTGGAGCACTGCCAAGCAACAACCAAACTTGTGCTCTATCCATCTGCTACTAAATCATGGCGTGATTATGTGTCAACACAAGGCGATGTGGCGTTGTTAATTGGGCCTGAAGGCGGGTTAAGTAATCAAGAGATAAACCAAGCCATGGGCGCACAATTCCAACCGCTCTGTTTAGGCCCTCGTGTTTTGCGAACAGAAACTGCGGCCATTGCAGCGCTAAGTGTACTGCAAGCAACGATTGGAGATTTCTAGGATAACAAGTATATAATAAGGTTTTATGACTAAGGGGTTTTTATGAGCGAACACATTAAAACAGTAACGGATGCCAATTTCGAACAAGACGTATTGAATGCGGGCAAACCCGTTTTGGTAGATTTTTGGGCAGAATGGTGCGGACCTTGCCGTGCACTCACCCCCATTTTAGAAGAAGTTGCAGCGAGTCATGGTGAGAAGATCACTATCGCCAAGCTCAATGTCGATGAAAACTCAGCGACAGCCTCTAAATATGGTGTAATGAGTATCCCAACATTAATTTTATTTAAAAATGGCCAAGTTGAGGCAACAAAAATTGGCTCACTGACCAAATCACAATTAAGCGCGTTTATTGATAGCAACGCCTAACAAATTAAATGTGGAAGACAAGCGTGTTGGCAATTCCTTGTAAGTAATTGCTGCCACGCTTCTTTACTGTTTACAAATAGTTGCCATCAGAAAATAAACAACTACCTTCTTTATTTACTGGGCCTAGTCCCTGCTGCTGCTTCCTCCTCGCGCTCTAAAACAGTAGAAGTAAAAAACGAACCAAACTCAGGGCGTCGCAGTAATTTTGACCTAACAACACGCCCAACGTCTGTTCTTTCTAAATTGGCCCAAATAGAACATTCCGTATGAGTGTTAGGGGCAACAATCACCTGTCGCAAAAATTTCTCTTCTATCGAATGATCTAGGGTAGGATTTCCACTTAATAATCTCATTAATATTTCACAACCCTCTTCTGTAGACGATAATTGATACAACACCGATATATACTGTTTCGAGCTACCATCCAAACAAACTAATAATTTTAATGCCTCGAGAGTTATACCATCCATTAACGCTGGGTTTCGCTCGAACATTCGATTCAATAATTGAATACCATCAACACCACCTCCGGCAACCAAATACAATGCGCTAGTATTTGCATCCCGCCCTGCATCTGCTGTTCTTGGCAAACACAACACCTCGGCAGTTATACCATCCATTAACGCTGGGTTTCGCTCGAACATTCGATTCAATAATTGAATACCATCAATACCACCTCCGGCAAGGAAATACAATGCGGTAGTATTTGCATCCCGCCCTGCATCTGCTGTTCTTGGCAAACACAACGCCGCGGCAGTTATGCCATCCATTAACGCTGGGTTTTTCTCAAACATTTGATTCAATAATGGTCTACCCCCAACACCTGCGGCAAGCAAATACAATACTGTAATATTCGCATACCTCCCTGCATCTGCTGTTCTTGGCAAACACAACGCCTCGACAGTTATGCCATCCATTAACGCTGGGTTTTTATCAAACATTTGACACAATAATTGTCTACCATCAACACTTGCGGCAAGCCAATACAATGGGCTAGTATTCGCACACCCCGCTGCATCTGCTGTTCCTCG
>CAZZGV010000123.1:0-6156 GCA_964654255.1 uncultured Legionella sp.
GCACACTTGTATAGTCTGTTGCGCACATAACTGCATGTAACGTTCAAGCCGTGCAGACGAGTGTTCTGGGCCTTGGCCTTCATAACCATGTGGCAATAGCATCACTAAACCACATAAACGACCCCACTTTTGTTCGCCTGAACTAATGAATTGATCAATAACCACTTGCGCGCCGTTACCAAAATCACCGAATTGCGCTTCCCATAACACCAAAGATAATGGTTCAGAAGCCGCATAACCATATTCAAAAGCAAGAACTGCTTCTTCAGATAATACCGAATCAATAACCAAAAATGGACGCATAGGATCGGTGGCCGTTTTTTCTAAAGGCACACACACATCGCCTGTTTCAGCATCATGCAAAACAGCGTGACGATGTGCAAACGTTCCACGGCCACTATCTTGGCCTGATAAGCGAACGCCATAGCCTTCATGCAATAACGTAGCATAGGCCATTGTTTCCGCGTAGCCCCAATTGAGGGGGAGCTCTGAATTTGCCATTTTGACACGGTCATCTAATAAGCGTTTCACCACGGGATGTAATGCAAAACCTTTTGGCAATGTTTGTAATTGTTCAGACAACTGTTGCAATGTAGCAAGATCGACACTTGTTTTAACTTTATCAGTCCACTTCGCGTTTATGTATGGTGTCCAATCTACCGCTATCCGTCCATCAAATTCGCCACGCACAATATCAACAACCGCTTCGCCCTTATCAAGTTTATTTCGATAAGCCTCTATCTCGTCGTCGACCGCTTTTTGAGTTGTAAGACCTGCTTCAATCAATTGATCCGCATACAATTCACGCAATGGCCGCATCATTTTAATTTTCTTATACATTGCCGGTTGCGTAACAGATGGCTCATCAGCTTCATTATGGCCATGACGACGATAACAAACTAAATCAACTACAACGTCACGTTTAAATTTCATACGGAACTCAAATGCAAGCTGTGTAGCAAAAATAACTGCTTCAGGATCATCGCCATTAACATGGATAATAGGTGCTTGTACCATTTTAGCAACGTCAGTGCAGTACAGTGTTGAGCGAGCATCTAATGGATTACTTGTCGTAAACCCAATTTGATTATTAATAACAATATGCACTGTTCCACCAGTACAATAACCTCGTGCCTGGGAAAAATTAAATGTTTCCATCACAACGCCTTGACCAGCAAACGCAGCATCACCATGCAATACAACAGGTACAACTGCATTTTTCTTTTCTAAATCGTTACGTCGACGTAAACGAGAGCGAGCAGATCCTTGAACAACTGGGCCTATAATTTCTAAATGCGATGGATTAAACGCTAATGCAACATGAACAATAGCGCCCGAATCAGTTCGTAAATCAGAAGAGAAACCTAAATGATACTTCACGTCACCGGTGCGATCGTACGCTATCTTCCCTTCAAACTCCTGAAATAATTGATCAGGCTCTTTGCCTAACACATTGACTAAAACGTTCAAACGCCCACGGTGAGCCATACCAATAACAATTTCTTTAACACTATTCATGCCGCCTAATCGTATGATTTCCTTCATCATAGGCACCAACGCATCGCCACCTTCTAGCGAAAACCGTTTTTGCCCTACATAGCGAGTACCAAGATAGCGTTCCAAACCATCAGCAGCAATAAGCTCTTTAAGAATTTCACGTTTTTGATCCGCACTAAACGTAGCTCGGCCTTTTACTGATTCTAATTTTTTCTGCAACCACTCAATTTCTTCATTATGAGCAATATGCATGTATTCAATGCCCATACTACCGCAATAGGTTTCCTCTAAAATATGACGTATTTCCTTCAACGACATTTGCTCTTTGGGAAACGTTTTTCCAGCAAAAAAAGTATGATCTAAATCTGCATCCGAAAGATGATGATACGCCAACTCTAAGGCAGGCACTGGCGTTCGCTTTACCATATCCAATGGATCTAATTTAGCTGCATGGTGACCAAGTGTGCGATATGCATTAATAAGATTCGCCACTTCTGCTTGTTTAGAGTCTGCGGTAACGACTTGGGCTTTGTTTTTATCTGCATTTTGCAAAAAATAATCACGAATATCACGATGTGAAATATCCGATACTTGACCATTCACTTGCGGCAACGCATTAAACACATCTTGCCAATCTTTTGAGACTGAATTGGGATCAGCTAAAAAATCCTCATACAAGCCATCAACGTATGCCATGCTTCCTCCTGATAGGTAAGAAGTGGCTTTTTCATCTTGCAGACTGCTACTCATTAATTTTCTCTCCAAAGGAACTAGGTTTCCTGCGTTAGCATTTGTTTGCGTATCTCACCAATCGCTTTGGTTGGATTAAGTCCCTTTGGGCAAACATTCGCGCAATTCATAATCGTTCGACATCGAAACACGCTAAACGGATCTTGTAGCTTATCCAAGCGATGCTGAGTTGCTGTATCACGACTATCGGCTAAAAATCGTCGGGCTTGTAACAAACCAGCTGGACCGACAAATTTATCAGGATTCCACCAATATGATGGACAAGAGCTTGTACAACAAGCGCATAAGATGCACTCATATAATCCGTCCAATTGAGCGCGTTCTTCAGGTGACTGCAAGCGCTCCTGCGCTGGAGCAACTGAATCATTTTGTAAATAAGGTTCAATGCGCTCATATTGTTGATAAAATTGTGACATATCAACCACTAAATCACGAATAATAGGAAAGCCTGGTAAAGGTCGAATAACAATTTTATCCGTTTTTAATTGTGAAATATGAGTAATACAAGCCAATCCATTTGTACCATTGATATTCATTCCATCAGAACCACAAACCCCTTCACGACACGAGCGACGAAACGATATCGTCACGTCTTGCTCTGCCTTCAAACGTTCAAGCAAGGTCAATAACATCGGATCGCTTTTTTTGGGGATCTCTATTTCGTAATCTTTCATATAAGGCTTTTCATCTACCAATGGATTATAGCGATAGATTGATAACGTTATGCTTTTAATATCAGCCATGATGTTTTGTTCCTCTAATAAACGCGTTCTTTTGGCTCTAATGGGTCGACATATTTTGGAGATACATTTACTGGACGATAATCGATAGAATCATCATGTTGAAAATACAATGTATGTTTAATCCAATTTTCATCATCACGTTTTGGATAATCTTCACGGCTATGCGCTCCGCGACTTTCAGTGCGGGCAAGCGCAGACTGTGCTGTTGCATAGGCTGTTGCCATTAGATTATCGAGTTCCAACACTGTTACACGCTCAGTATTGAAAACCTCACTTTTATCACTCAATGTCGCGTTTGCTAATCGCTCACGCAATGCCTGCAATCGTATCAACCCTTTTTCCATAATGTCGCCACTGCGAAATACACCAAAATCTTCTTGCATCACACGCTGCATTTCATCATAAATCACAGCAGGATTTTCACCATCTTTCGAGGTTTGCCAACGATTATAACGAGCAAGAGAGACGCTAATATCATCATCAGAAACATAGGCCATGTCAGGCAACTGATTTGACTGCCATAAGCTTTCCACATGCAAACCAGCAGCACGCCCAAACACAACAAGATCAAGCAACGAGTTACCACCCAAACGATTTGCCCCATGCACAGAAACACAAGCACATTCGCCTACGGCATACAAACCTTCTACAACCTGGTCTTTTCCATGATGTTTAGTTAGCACTTGACTATGAATATTGGTTGGGATGCCACCCATTGTATAATGACAAGTTGGCACAACAGGAATAGGTTCAACAATCGGATCAACCGCCGCAAACTTCATTGAAAGTTCACGAATTCCAGGTAACCGCTCTTTGATCAAATCTGCGCCTAAATGATCAAGCTTCAACTTAACATGATCAATGCCATTAGGATCAAAACCTTTTCCAGCACGAAGTTCTAATGCGATTGCTCGAGCCACAACATCACGAGACGCTAAATCTTTTACGTGCGGAGCATAACGCTCCATAAAACGCTCACCATCTTTATTAATTAAATAACCGCCCTCACCCCGACACCCTTCAGTCACTAAGGTGCCCGCACCAGCAATACCAGTGGGATGAAACTGCCACATTTCCATGTCTTGTAATGGAAGGCCAGCACGCAACGCCATACCAAAACCATCACCGGTATTAATATAAGCATTGGTGGTTGATTGATAAATTCGACCAGCACCCCCGGTTGCTAAAATACAAACGCGTGATTGAAAAAATGTCACTTCACCTGTTTCAATGCACATAGCCATAACACCAGCGATTCGATCATGAGCATCTTTAACAAAGTCCAACGCTAGCCATTCACTAAAAATATGTGTTTTAGCTTTTAAATTTTGTTGATAAAGCGTGTGCAACAAGGCATGACCAGTTCTATCTGCCGCAGCACAGGTCCGTGCAGCCTGCTCCCCGCCAAAATTTCGAGATTGTCCACCAAATTGACGCTGATAAATTTTACCATTGTCCATACGAGAGAATGGCAAGCCCATATGCTCAAGTTCATAAACAACGTCAGGGCCTGTTTTGCATAAATATTCAATACAATCTTGATCACCAATGTAATCGGCACCTTTTACAGTGTCATACATATGCCAACGCCAATCATCGTCGTGCGCATTTCCTAACGCGGTGGTAATTCCACCTTGTGCGGAAACCGTATGAGAACGCGTTGGAAAAACTTTTGATATTAAAGCGACTTTTAAACCAGAATTAGCTAGTTGCAAAGAGGCACGCATACCAGCACCGCCAGCACCAATAATTACTGCATCAAATTCGTTACGTGCAAATGCCATTATTGTCCCCACACAATCATTAAGCCCCAAATAAATTGCCCTAACAGCAACAGAGCAACAAGGAGTTGCACAGATAATCTAATAGCTGTGCATTTTATATAGTCGGTTGTTACTGTCCAAATGCCTATCCAAGCATGCAACGACAATGTCAGCAAAGCAATCACGCTAGCAACTTGAAACAAAACCGTATGAAACAACGCCGACCAATCACTATAAAGCAAATGTGGATGCGTCAATAAAAATCCCAGCAGAAACAGAGAGTAGACAGCAAAAAAAACAGCGGTAAAGCGTTGGATAAGCCAATCTTTTAAACCATTGCCGGTAAGGCTTGTTACGTTGGTTACCATATCCAAACTCCTAAAAGAATGGCCAAAATGATAGCTAAAGAAATAACCATAATGGCGCTACGACGACCTGCGATCAGCTCCTCACCACATCCGATATCCATCAGCATGTGACGAATCCCAGCAATCACGTGATACAGCAATGCGGCAGTGAAGCTCCATAGCAAAAATTTACAATAAGGCGCAGCTAGAAGCCCTTGTAAATGCTCAAAGGACGCTGGTGAGCGCAGTGATAAGCTAAGAAAATAAAGCATGATCGGCAAAAATAAAAACAGGACAATGCCTGAAATTCGATGCAAAATCGATACAATTGCCATAGGAGGGTACGTCATGCTACCCAAATCTAAATTGACTGGTCTTTTGTGGTTCACTGTATATTTCTTCCTCATTGAAAAATGGGGCCCATGTAGCGGACTTGTGCTACAAACTCTCTGAGTATACCACTCTGTGTTTTCTGCGCAAAGTTTACAGATAGATCTTGGTGCAATTTGCTATTTCTGGAGATCAGTCACGTTGCTCAGAGTGACATACGGTAGGCATTTAAGCTGTCATGTCAGCTATATAACGCATTTATGCTTTAAACAATCAAAAACCATTTACAACACCTTTCGCAATTTTTATTATGGCGTTCGTTTGATAATTAAAATGACGTTGCAAGAGATTCGGATGATGAGGCAGGGCAAACACATCTAAATTTTGAACATTTATATGTTAAAAAAACCGTCTTTTCGATTTTAATGCTGCATTTAGATTAATTTTTCATTGTAAGATACGTTTGCCCCAAATGATGCTGTGTCTAAGATAGGATTATCCATCGATTCTGTTGCGCTTTCTAGCATATCACCATCCTCATGCTTGGCTTTTTTAAACATAACACACCATGTCTCTTTGCTTGTTTCCTCTTTACTACCGTTTTTACGCTTGGCATTTTGCACACCTACCTCATTGCCTAATTCAGCTGTGCTCTCTTGCATTTGCTCATCTAATGCCATTGGGATCGGCTTTGCTGCCAAGCTTTGTAGCGTTACATTTGCTGGC
>CAZZGV010000124.1:0-6145 GCA_964654255.1 uncultured Legionella sp.
AGTTTTTTCCTTTAACAGACACAGTTGTCGGAAGCAGTGCTCCTCTCTCTCATCCAGTTAGTCGCGGAAAACTCAGGGGATCAGAAAAAATTTGGATCAAAAAAGAAATGAATGTGCCTGCTGTAGCTAAAATTGAAATTATGGCGCAAGAATTTTTTCGTTTAATACTACCTCATCAACCTGAAACTAGATTATTACAAGATCCTACTTATGGCACATCTTTTATCCTTTCAGAGGAAGTGCCTGAGTATAGAGAGCTACCGGATGCACCTGCGCATTTTACTAGTGGACGATATACAGGCTTAGGGCAGGCACTACTTGTTTCGGTATTCTTGCAGGAAATTGATCTTAAAAATGGAAATATTGGTTTAGATAAATGGGATAGAGTCATTAAAATTGATGGTGATTGGTGTTTTGCACAAGCGTTGCCGGGTTATGGTGATTACAGTTATGGGTTAACTCCTAAAACAATAGAGAGCCTTCCTTATCCGCAGGATTTTTATGCGTTTAATTGGTTAGATTTGGTCGGGCAAGGTATTAAATTTCCATCCAGCCTTATTGTGGAACCCGCCTTAAGTAATGCCCAGCTATTTCGGGCAGAGGTTAATCAGGCTATGTTGAAAATTTGTTTGTTACCTGCTCTGTTCATTGAGCGATATGTTGATGCGATTATATCTGCTGGAGCTCAATATTTTATAGATTTTATTAAAATTCGAAAAGACACATTGTTGGCGTCTGCTATGCACAACGCATCATTTAAAGAGTATTTAAAAACACCTAAAGCCAAAGAGGATATTGTTGGTTTAATTGATCATATGAACTCGTTTGTAATTAATGGTGAAATAGGCGTGGTGCGTATTTCTCAGCATGAAATTATTGCAGACACCGTCATGAGGCAATTGCAAGAACTCATTTCTATTGCTGTAAGTGAAGAAACAGGCCTTGGTTTAAGAGAAGAGGTTGACACGAGTCCTCTTTCTATCAATAAAACACTTTTAGAGAAAATTTATGATAATCGTGTTAATGATACAGATAGGTTAGTCATTAATTATGTTGAAAGGATGCGTGAACAATTAGATAGTAATCCTTCTTTAGACGATTTATTAATTTATCAGAGCCAATTTGAGGACGTGTTAAAATCTGTAAACTCCGTTGAAGTTCAAGCAGTAAAAATGGCCGTAAGAGACCTCCGTGATAGTGCTCGTTGGTGGACAGTAGGTAAGAATGCAAAGGCTAGTCGCATTGAAGATGCATTAGTAAATACTCCTTTAGAAGACCGAACCCACATTATCACCGCTAAAGGTAGCGCTAATAAAGTACAGGAAGCGCTTGCTTCACATAGGCACTGGGGTTATCGTGGAGTGGTTTATAAAAATAATAATGAAATTAATCCTGACAAAGAAGCAGATACATTTAAGCAATTGAAGAAAAAATTTTCTGAAACCTGGCACAATGACGATGGATCCCCCGAAGAAGAAAGCGGACCATCGTTGTAATTTTTAATTTGAAGGGAACAATTATGAGCAATAAACAGTTTTGGAAATCTAATAAAAATAGTGTACACAGCAAAACACTAGAAGAACTGCGAGATGAGGCCGTTTCACTAATAAGTATCAATAATGCGATTACCAGCCAGATATGGACTATCGAAAACCAATTACTTGGTTGCACTAATAAGTCCAAAGAGGCTCTTTTAGAGCAAAAAAAAGCACTTGTTGATCAGTTAGAAAAAGAGAATTACTCGGTAAAAATTAATGAGCTTAAGCATAAAATTTATGATTTGGAGATGGAAGCGTTCGGTGAGTCTGATATTCTTAAAGACTCACCATCAATAAATATAGTTTAATATAACTATTATTATCAAAAAATATTATGTATTAAAGTACATCTCTACGTTTTTCACCGGTATAAAGCTGGCGTGGGCGGCCAATTTTAGATTTGTTGGCGGTCATTTCCATCCAATGTGACATCCAGCCAACAGTTCTTGCTAGCGCAAAGATAACGGTGAACATATTGGCAGGAATACCTATTGCACTCAACGTAATACCTGAGTAAAAATCAACATTTGGATAGAGCTTTTTATCAATAAAATAATCATCTTCTAAAGCGATACGCTCAAGTTCCATTGCTAATTTAAATAATGGTGCATCCTGTGCACCAACAGCGTTCAAGACTTTATGGCAAGTTTCGCGCATAACTTTGGCACGAGGGTCGTAGCTCTTGTATACACGGTGACCAAATCCCATTAATCGAAAAGGATCATCTTTGTCCTTGGCTCGTTTAATAAAATGGTTGATTTTGCTGACATCACCAATTTCTTTTAACATGTTTAAACAAGCTTCGTTAGCACCACCATGTGCAGGGCCCCATAATGCGCCAATACCCGCTGAAATACATGCAAATGGATTAGCACCGGTTGAACCGGCTAATCGTACGGTTGATGTAGATGCATTTTGTTCATGATCGGCATGAAGTGTAAATATGGTGTCCATTGCTTTTACAAGAACTGGGTTTGGTGTGGTTTCTTCGGAAGGAACACCATACATCATATGTAAGAAATTCTCTGCATATGACATTTTATTCTGTGGGTACATATAAGGTAGCCCAATTGAATATTTATAGGTCATTGCGGCAAGTGTTGGCATTTTGGCGATAAGTCTAATCGCAGATGTATAACGGTCTTTTTGGTTATTCAGATCCATTGAATCATGATAAAAAGCAGAAAGAGCACCTACTATTCCAACCATAATTGCCATAGGATGTGCGTCACGACGAAAGCCGTTTAAAAATTGGTACATTTGTTGATGCACCATGGTATGGTTATTAATGGTGCTTACAAATTGAGCTTTTTCTTTGGCATCAGGAAGCTCGCTGTTTAATAGCAAATAGCAAACATCAAGAAAATCTTTTTTTTCAGCTAATTGTTCAATAGGGTAACCGCGGTATAGTAAAATACCTTTTTCACCATCAATAAACGTAATTTTAGATTCGCAGGCTGCTGTGAACATAAAGCCTGGATCATATGTAAAGAGCCCATCAGTTCCAAGTTGGCCGATGTCAATTACATCGTTACCAATAGTAGGAGAATAAATTGGTAAATCAAGAGTAGGGTGGCCATCTACGTTTAAATGTGCAAATTTTTGTGTCATTAAGAGCTCCTAATTAATTGGGGCAGGGCATTATTGGTATTTCTAGCCCCCTAATGCGCAGCACTATATAAAAATGACCAGCAACAGTCAATTTTACGTTGTTCAGAGGTCTATGCGCAATCTTTAATACAAGTTAAAGTTCGACTATTTTTTTTTCTGAGGTTAATAAAGTTTCTTGTTGAATAATTCTTACCATTTCTTCAGCAATCAACTCACGTATATTGGGTTTAATATTTGCTGAAATAACCAGATAGGGTTTATTGGTATATTCATCTCGTAGAAAGCAAATTTCCAATACGTTGTCTACTTTTGATAAATCATAATGATGAAGAGGAGTGGGAAGAGCCTCTACTCCAAATAGATGTGTTTCTTTTTTAATGTCACCCGGTAAAAAATTAGTGAGCATGTTGAGATAAATAAAAAAATCATCTTTGTTTTTCCAAAACGATGCTAATCGTAGGTAAAATAACAGTAGGTTATGATTTAATTTTAATGAGCGCACAAGTTTTGTATAAAAATAAATACCTTTATTAAGTAAATAAGCTGCAATCGGGTTGTTTTTTGTATGCAAAGTCCCTACTGCAGCCAGTTTTGCCATATCTGGAAAGGGTTGATAGGCTACTGTTTCAAGGTTTGATTGATGTATTTGTTCACAAAGTATCTCTAAGTCGAGCGTACCTCTTATATCAACTTTAATAGCATCCACCCTAAGAAAGCAGCCAATTTTATTTTCATAGATAGGGTTATCTCGCACTGATTTAATAATACCCATGAAAATTTTTTTTGTTTTATTAGGTTTGTAATTAACGCACGTGGTTAATGATAAGGCTAATGCAGCGGACAGACCATTGATAAGGCTAATGCGTTTTAATGCACAGTATTGTTGCATATGTGATAGACTTTGCTCGGGAATTTCTTTAAATGTTGAATAGGTATATCCTTTGGCGGCCATATCTTTAACAACATAATCGCTAGGAAAAGAGAAAAAAGTGGTGTCTTTTAAGTAGTCTTTCCAAAAAGAAAGATTTTTTTCTATATTTTCACTTATGTCATGTCTTTTTTGGTCAAGAAAACGATTGAATTGTATAAAACTCTGACTGCTGGTCGTTGTTTTTTGATGGTAAAGTTTAGATAATTCGGTAAAAAAAATATCAATAGAGGCGTGATCGGCAACAATATGCGGCATGCAGACTTGTAATTCAACTTGTTGATTGGGCAGATACAGTAATTTGGCTACTAGAGATGGGGCTTTGGAGTTCCACTTATTATAGCCAATCAAATTTATGTATGAATTTAATGATTCTGCTTCTCCTGCCTCTTCTGTAAGAGTTGAAAGATTGACCTCATGAATTTGAAACGGTAAGTTATCTTGTGTTCGCTGAATAGGGGATAATTTTGAAGTGCGGCTAACCAGTATTTTTTGCTGTTTAAGGAATATTTTAAACGCCTTATTTAATGCGTCTACATTGAGTGTTGATTTTAATCTTTTTTTACCAACAATATTGATGGTTTTAATATTGGGTAAAATAATGTCTCCAACCCAAAACATAAATTGAAAATCATTTAAAGGAATGACGTCTAAATGATTAAATGTTGCTTTGGCTTTTCTCTTTTTTCGTGACGATGGATTTTTTCCGCGCAAAAGATGACTTAATTCCTCAATGGTTGGAGAATGATAGATATCGTCTAAACTAATTTCTTTTTTTAGTTCCTGGTCAATTTTAGACACAATCTGGCCGGCAGTAAGCGAGTGGCCACCTAGTTCAAAAAAGTTGTCTTGAATACCAATTAAATTAAGGCCTAATGTTTCAGCCCATATTTTAGCTAACGTTTTCTCAAGTTGTGTGCGGGGTGCTACATAATGCTGTGCAATAGAAAACTGAGGCGCGGGAAATGCTGCCGTATCCAATTTATCATTTGGTGTTCGAGGAAAATTATCCATCCAAACAAATGCAGACGGAATCATGTAGGAGGGTAAGCGTTCTTGCAAATACGCGCGATAATTAGATGCCTCGGTAGATGCATGCTTATTTTGGGGAATGTAATAAGCAACCAACTGTTTTTCTTGTAGTATATTTTCTTTCACGAGCACAACGGCGTCGCTGATAGTTGGATGATTAATTAAATAATGCTCAATTTCCTCCAATTGAATTCTAAATCCCTGAATTTTTACTTGTTGATCAATTCGACCAAGGTAGTCGAGCATTCCGGATGGCTGTTGTCTACAGAGGTCTCCAGTTTTATATAATCTAGCATTTTTATTATTACTAAATGGATTGGGGATAAATTTTTCACGGGTTAGGGTGGGTTGATTTAAATAGCCTCTAGCTAGACAAATGCCACCAATATGCAGCTCTCCTATTTCTCCATAGGGTACGGGTTGTTTGTGCTCATTTAAAATATGAACCTCGATGTTTTTATCTGCGAAACCGATGGGAATATTTCCAGTTAACGTAGGTAATATCTTGTGGGTGACGGTGAAGACCGTTACCCCTACTGTTGATTCCGTTGGCCCGTATTCATTATAAAGTGTGTGATGTGGGTAGCGTTCAAGCCAAGCGCGGCATTCTGCATTATGTAAGTTCTCTCCTCCTAAAATTAACGTGTGTAACTCAGGAAGGGGTGTTGGGGTAATGTTTGCTTCGCCAGCTAAAACGTTTAAATAAGATGGCGTCATTTTAATAATATTAATTTGATTAGACTGTAAATAATTAAGATAGTGTTTAAAGTTTTTTTTGACTTTATCACTAGCAATAACAATGGTTAACCCCAACATTAAAGGCACGATTGACGTGGTTACGGCCATGTCAAAAATATAATTAGAAGAAAAATCAATTTTTTGCTGCGGCTTGATAGCCGCGTAATCAGCAAACCATTGACAGTAATTAATGACACTACCATGTTCTATTAATACACCTTTAGGTGTGCCAGTTGATCCAGAGGTATAGATAATATAAGCCAAATCTTTTTCCGTATTACAATGCAATGGATTTAAA
>CAZZGV010000125.1:0-6135 GCA_964654255.1 uncultured Legionella sp.
AAGAGCTACGTTCGCAGATTGTTGGCGGGTAGGGATAAAAAAGTTACTGTTATTAGCTTGATTCAACGTTTTAACAGTATTACCTTGCAGTGCCAGTGTTGGCCATGAGCCTGCTGCTTGGCTTCGTACGTTTTCACGTGCGGCTTGCAATTTATACTTTGCGGCGAATAAATTATAATTTTGTTTTAATCCAGTCGTTACCCAATCGTCAACGTTGTTAGGTTCTGGTCTTATCAGTGGAATTTTACTATTGCGCAGTGGGGACAAATATTCATACACGTGATTTGTAAGTTTGAGCAAATTTTCATTTTGGTTGATTTGATTATTTTTCGCGGAAATAACCTCAGAAACAGAACGATCATAAGCAGCTTTCGCTTCATATACTGCTGTAATTGCAACTAGTCCTACATTGAATCGCTCTTGAGCCTGATCAAGTTGGCGCTTGTTGGCGCGTTTTTTTGCTTCTGCAAAACTAAGGGTATCTCGTGAGAATAGAACATCAAGATAGGCTTTTGCTGTGCGTAAAATTAAATCTTGAGCAGCGTCATTGAATGTGGCGTGGGCGGCTTTTACCGATGCCTTTGCTTGTTGTACTTTGGCCCATGATTGGTAATTGAAAATAGCCTGCGATGCGCGAATTGACCACTGATGCGAGCCATACACTTCGGGCCCATTTAACCCATCAACACCAGGAACGTCTGTATTTAGGTAGTTATAACTTGTTTGGGCGCCAACGGTTAATTGTGGTAAAAGAGCGGCGCGTGCTTGGGGCACTGCCTCGCTGTTGGACATAAACGTGCTGTACGCTGCTTTAAACGTTGGGTCATTTTCTAAGGCGTGGTGGTATATGTCCAATAAATCTGACGCTTGGGCATGGGGTATGGTGTTAATTGTTAGTAGAATGTAGAACAGAGATTTCAGCATAAAACGCACGCCATTCATGTTGAAATCCCTTAACGTTTTCATTTAAAGACTATCCTAGAAAACAAAATCATTTGGTTTTAACTTATCAATTAATGGTGGTAGATTGGTTTCAAAAAGAACCTGCATTTGCCATGCATTGTTATGATCAAGCGTATGTAATTGAGCTTGCATAATGGGTTCTTTACCAATAAGCGCAAATAATTTTCCACCGGGTAACAATTGCAGCCGGTGTGTCTCATCCAGGGCTTCAAGTGCTCCTGTGAAAATCATTATATCGTAGGGTGCTTTATCAACCCAGCCGTTAGAGGCATCACCTGTTAATAATTCAACATTGTTACATTGATGTGCTGCTAATTTTTTGCGCGCTTCTGTGGTGAAATCAGCATAATAATCGATACTAATAACTTTTTTACACAAGCGGCTAAGTAAAGCTGTAAGAAATCCGCTTCCAGTGCCTACTTCTAAAATGGTTTCATTGCCAGTTAAGGCTAATGATTGCAATAGTGTTGCTTCTTCTAGTGGTGCCATCATACGTTGCTGATGTGGCAAGTGAATTTGCATATCAGAATAAGCGAAGTGGCGAAATTGCTCAGGTACAAAATTCTCGCGGGGGATTTCTGTGTATAAAGCAAGAATTGATTCGTTAAGAACATCGCCTGTACGTAACTGCTGTTTTACCATATTGATGCGTGTAGATTGACTGCTCATGTAGCTCACCTTACCAAATACAAAGGAGGTGTTCGGCCACACTCCTAAGCTAGGTTAAAACGTTGCAGGGATTTTAGCAAGAATTGATTAAAGGTGCGATTATTTCATGCGGAACAGAGAAAAATCTTATTTAATATTAATTTTTATAAGTTTTGTTATTCACCCGTTATGCCATAGTGAAGCTGTGTAAAATTTGGTATTATCGCCGCATTTTCCAAAGCTAAAGGAGAGAACTGTGCAAGATCGTTTCACCGAATTTTTGCAGTCTGAGCTAACTAAAATTAGAGATGAAGGACTATATAAACCAGAACGGGTTATTTCTGGTCAACAAAAGGCTACTGTGAATGTTAATGAACATGAGGTAATTAACTTATGTGCCAACAATTACTTAGGCTTAGCTAATCATCCTGACTTGATTGCCGAAGGCCAGCGCGCTTTAACAAAATATGGCTATGGTATGGCGTCTGTGCGTTTTATTTGTGGTACTCAAACGCCGCATAAATTGCTTGAGAAAAAAATAAGTACATTTCTTGGCATGGAAGATACCATTTTATATTCGTCTTGTTTTGATGCTAATGCCGGTTTATTTGAGACGTTGTTGGGACCTGAGGATGCGATTATTAGTGATGCATTAAACCATGCCAGTATTATCGATGGTATACGCTTATGCAAGGCTCAGCGTTACCGTTACGCCAACAATGATATGAACGATTTAGAAGCTCAGTTGATAGCGGCCAAAGATGCGCGTTTTCGTTTAATTGCTACCGACGGCGTGTTTTCTATGGATGGTATTTTAGCTAATTTGCCAGCGATATGTGATTTGGCTGATAAATACGATGCAATGGTGATGGTGGATGATTCACATGCTGTTGGATTTATGGGTGAAACTGGCCGTGGCACACCAGAGTATTTTGGTGTGAGTTCACGTATTGATATTCTTACTGGAACATTAGGCAAAGCCTTGGGCGGTGCTTCAGGCGGTTATACGGCTGCTAATGGTGCTATTGTTGAGTGGCTACGGCAGCGGTCTCGACCTTATTTATTCTCTAATAGCTTAGCGCCTGTGATTGCTGAGACATCGATTGGTGTGCTTGAGCTTTTAGAGCGTAATAGTGCTTTATTGCAGAAACTTAAACGTAATAGCCAGTATTTCCGTGATGGACTTACCCAGCTTGGATTTAAATTAATTCCTGGCGAACACCCTATTATCCCAGTGATGTTAGGTGATGCTGCGTTAGCTGGTCTTATGGCCGAGAAATTATTAAAAGAAGGCATTTATGTGGTTGGTTTTTCGTTTCCTGTTGTGCCCAAAGGCCTGGCTCGCATCCGGACTCAAATGTCCGCAGCTCATGAATTGCATCATTTAGATAAAGCATTAACTGCTTTTGCAAGTGTGGGGCGTGGGCTTGGTGTTATTGAAAGAGGATAATCATGAAGGCGTTAGTTAAAGCAAAAAGAGAACCTGGTATTTGGATGCAAGATGTTCCCATTCCTGAATATGGGGTCAATGATGTGCTGATAAAAATTGAGAAAACGGCAATTTGTGGAACGGATATTCATATTTATGCCTGGGATGATTGGGCTCAAGCAACCATCCCTGTGCCTATGACAGTTGGGCATGAATTTTATGGTAAAATTGTTGAGGTTGGTAGTGAGGTTAAAGGACTTAAAATTGGACAACGCGTATCTGGAGAAGGCCACCTTACTTGTGGTTTGTGCCGTAATTGCCGTGCAGGTAAACAGCATTACTGCCGAAATACGCTAGGTGTGGGTGTTAATCGTTCAGGTTGTTTTGCTGAATTTTTAGCATTACCCGCCAATAATGTACTGGTGTTGCCGGATGATATTACCGGTGATCAGGCCTCGATACTTGATCCTTTTGGGAATGCCGCACACTGCGCGTTGGCATTTGATCTTGTTGGTGAAGACGTTTTGATAACTGGTGCAGGGCCTATTGGTATCATGGCCGCGGCTATTTGTCGTTTTATCGGCGCGAGACATGTTGTGATTACTGATGTTAATGATCATCGCCTGGAATTGGCGCGTAAAATGGGTGCGACCAGAGCGGTTAATGTAAAATATCAACCGATTCGAGATGTTATTGATGAGTTAGGTATGGCAGAAGGTTTTGATGTCGGCTTGGAAATGTCAGGTAACCCAGCCGCTTTAAGTGACATGGTTAAAGCCATGAATCATGGTGGGAATATTGCTATGTTAGGTATTCCGCCACAAGCAACGCCCATGGACTGGAACCAGGTTATTTTCAAGAGTTTAACGGTCAAAGGGATTTATGGCCGAGAAATGTTTGAAACATGGTATAAAATGATAGCAATGCTGCAAAGTGGATTGAATATATCACCTGTTATTACCCACCATTTTCCGATTGCCGATTATCAGCAAGCTTTTCAAATAATGGCGTCAGGTCAGTCTGGAAAAGTTATTCTTGATTGGTCATAAATTAAAAACAGCTGTAAGGTGCTACAAAAGGTGTCTTACAGCATAAATTGAGTTAGAGGATTATCTATGTCGCAATATATTTTCACCATGAATCGAGTGTCTAAGATCGTGGAAAATCAACGGTTCATTTTAAAAGATATTTCTTTGAGCTTTTTGCCTGGGGCTAAAATTGGCGTCTTGGGTATAAATGGCTCAGGGAAATCAACCCTTTTGCGGATCATGGCTGGTGTTGATAAGCATTTTGAGGGAGAAGCGAGACCTGCGGCAGGGATTAAAATTGGTTATTTAGCTCAAGAACCTGAAATAGATTTAGAGAAAACTGTTCGTGAAGTTGTAGAAGAAGCTGTGGCCGATATGAAGCAAAAATTGGCTCAATTTGATGAAATTAGCATGCGTTTTGCTGAGCCCATGAGCGATGATGAAATGACTGCGTTATTAGCAGAACAAGGAGAGTTGCAACACGCTATTGAAGCGGGTGGTGGCTGGGATCTTGATCGTAAACTAGATATAGCTGCAGACGCACTTCGCTTACCTGAATGGGACGCGAAAATAAAGGTGTTGTCTGGAGGAGAGCGTCGTCGTGTTGCATTGTGCCGCTTATTATTATCTAGCCCAGATATGTTACTACTTGATGAACCAACGAACCATTTGGATGCCGAGAGTGTTGCTTGGTTGGAACGGTATTTAGAAGAGTTCACTGGTACTGTTGTTGCAATTACGCATGATAGGTATTTCCTTGATAATGCGGCGGAATGGATTTTAGAGTTAGATCGCGGTGAAGGGATTCCTTACAAAGGCAATTATACTTCCTGGCTTGAACAAAAAAATGAGCGATTAGAGCGTGAACAAAAGCAAGAGGATTCTCATTTACGTACCATAAAAGCAGAACTTGAATGGGTAAGAACCTCTCCAAAAGGACGTCACGCTAAAAATAAAGCGCGTCTTGCTCGTTTTGAAGAAATGAACTCAAAAGAATTCCAAAAGCGTAATGAAACCAATGAACTGTATATTCCACCTGGTGAGCGGTTGGGCGATTTGGTTTTAGAGGGTAATCATATCCGTAAAGCGTTTGGTGACCGGTTGTTGTTTGATGATTTAAATTTCCATTTACCAAAAGGTGGCGTGCTTGGCATTATTGGGCCAAATGGAGCGGGAAAATCAACGTTTTTAAAAATGTTGACCCAACAAGAAACGCCAGATGAGGGTGAAATTAGGGTTGGTGAGACTGTAAAACTAGCATACGTTGATCAAATGCGTGATCATTTAGATGACAATAAAACGGTCTGGCAAGAGATTACAGATGGTCATGACATTATGCAAGTGGGTTCATTTCAAATGCCATCACGGGCTTATGTTGGGCGCTTCAATTTTAAAGGCTCTGATCAACAGAAGAAAATGTCACAATTATCAGGTGGTGAGCGTAACCGTGTGCATTTAGCAAAACTTTTGAAAAGTGGTGGTAATGTTTTGCTTCTCGATGAGCCCAGTAACGATTTGGATGTGGAAACATTAAGGGCACTTGAAGATGCGATTTTAAATTTCCCTGGTTGCGCTATTGTTATATCGCATGATCGTTGGTTTTTAAACAGAATTTGCACGCATCTCATGGCATTTGAAGGTGATTCGCAAGTAACGTTTATTGAAGGCAATTACAGTGATTATGAAGAAGATAGGAAACGACGTTTAGGCGATGATGCAGACAAACCTTCTCGGATTAAATATCGTCGTTTGAAGAGTTAATTGTCTTTACTAGGGGCTTACACAGTCCCTATTATTATTTATGAGGATTTTGTTTCATGTATAGATTGTTATTGATTGCATCACTATGTTTGGGTTTCACGGCCTGTATGGAAGTTGATCCTTCAACATTGGTGACAGACGACAATGGAGTCGTTCACCGTACAATTGCTTATTTAAAAGATAAGCGAGGAAGAGATTATTTTCCCTTAGAAATAAGAAGTACCGGACATAAGCAATTTATTTTTGATCCCAAAGTATCGGCGTGGGCCGCTTATGATGAGGCGGGTCAACGTGTAATGACCGGTA
>CAZZGV010000126.1:0-6104 GCA_964654255.1 uncultured Legionella sp.
GGATTAGCTAATGTGTCCCCTTCGAACAGAGCTTTTTCAAGCGTAAATGCTGTTCTGCCCCGATCATTTACCACTGATAATTTGGTAAGAAATTTTTCTAGTTCATTCATATTTAGGGTTAAGTTCTGTACAGTCGAATGACTCATCAGGCTCAGCTCAGTAAACTTGCTTGCAATTTCTTGATTAAATAACCCCGCTTTGTCGCCTAACTCAGGGCTGGTTTCTTGCTGTATTAATTCTACAAGTTTAGTAATGGCATCTGATTGATGGAGTGATTGCATTAATTGTCTTGCCTGTTGATAATCTTGGACGTGTGAAGGTAAGCTGCGGTGCATAAAATTTTGCCACCAGACAGCGTACTCATAGCAATAAGCTTGTTGAAGTAAGGTTGGTAAATTTTTAAGATCTTGGCGTGCAAGCACCCAATTATCATCTTGTAGTTGAGCGCCAATGGCGGGTAGTTGACTAATGACGTGCTGGAAGCCTGCTTTAGTAAAATATACTGGTAGTTCTTTATCGGTTAAATCAAATCCTTCAATTGCCAACGACTGATGCTCTTTAGAGAAATGATCTTTAGCAAGGGTGTAATATAAATAAGTGGCGGGTAGTGCATTTAAGTAATTTCTAACATCACTCACGATTTGACGATTGATATTTATAGGCTGCAATGGTTGGCGCAATGCTTGTTTTAATAATGATAATTTTTTTTCTAGATTTTCAGGTGTGGCGTCATTTTTCCAATGCTCACGAAACCATCCTACGACGTCTGATTGCGAGAATTGCGTAGGCTCACCTAACATTAAATAAATTTTTAAAGCTTGATAACGAGCTGCTTGCGATTGCCTTGTATCGATAATGGTTTGTTCGATATCTGCAAGCATTGTCGGTAAAAAATTTCCTTGTATATTTTGCTTGGTATGCAGGTTAATCTGAGTTTTTAGCTGTTGAATAGACGGTAAAAAAATTGTATTTGTTGTTAAGTGTCCTATCGCTGTCGAGGCTTTGGCTAAATGATAAAGCGCCGAAGGGTCGGTTTGATTTTTACCAACCAGAGCATCATATGCTATTAGTTCTTGGCTTACTTTATCAAGTGATCGCGTTGATTTGATGTATTGCGATCCCATCCATACCAGAGAAAGAGCAACAATACTAACCAATGTTCCCGCTGCCCACTTATGGTGCATCGTAATTTGGGGTGGGTGGCGTTTAGTCTGAGCCTGAAAGGCATACAATGCACCTTCAATGAAATAAGCTCGGTGGTTAATTGATTGTGGAAATCTATCTTGCACAGTTAAGGCATATTCATGTTGAATTTTTTTATTCAGACGATCGACGCTCACGCCCCCTTGTTCACCACTCGTAAAATATAGCGATTGCACACGAAATAATTTTGGCGATAGGGTTTGTATGAAAACTTGAATGGCTCTACCGAGGCTTGCTAGCTGCAGAGGAAATTCTCGGATTAATGTTCGTTTAACGCTAGAGCGTGCAGGATGCATTTTATGAATAACTTGCTGGCCAAGTACTTCAATAAATTGTTCGAATTGTGTTTTATAATTACTGATAACTTTTCCTTGTCGAGTAGTCCAATCTAGAGAAAAGCCAAGAGGTTTTTTTAATTCACTGGCATGTTCATTTTGAAAAAATTCACAAAATCCAGCTAACGCATCTAGCTTGGTAAATACAATGGCCGTGTCGACACGGTAATTTAAGCTTAAGCCAAAACGTGTGAGTAGTTGAGTATGCGCTTTGCTGTGCTCTGCAAATTGCAGTGGTTCAGAGATTAATAAATCATTAATATCAACACATAAAACAATGCCACTAATTCGTAGCGTGCGATGACAACGATTTAATTGTTTAAGTGTGTATTGAAGTAAATTTTTACTGTGATTAAGCCATGATTCCCCTAGTTCGACAATTACTCCGTGTTGATTGTAGTAAATGTCGGCGCTTCGTTCAGCGTCAACAAAAAAGTGCTCAAGATGGCTTTGGCGTAATAACGTTTTTTTGCCTTGATTATCTTTGCCGGTAAGAATCAAGAATGATAATGCATTATGTTGTGGTTTTAGTTGCCAGAGTATTTTTTTTAAAGCGTCACACAACGCATGTAATGATTTATCCATTATTATCCATAGTATTGGCGAGTATTGTATGTGCAAGCAAAACCGTTTTAGCTTTATGTTCAAGCATGGTGTGGCTTGCACAATAGACAGATACCAACATGCTTACGGCGAGGAGTGCTGAGACAATAATACGTTTATGGCTCGTAGGCTCGGGAAGGGTGTTTGTTTGCTCTTTGAAAAGTCGGTGAGGTTTATTAGCACGATTTTGTTGGATAAGTTGGTACAGTTCTTCTATTAAATTATCAAGTGTTTGCCTGCCGTTAGGCTGTAGATGTTGCTCACCTTCAAAACCGGCGATTAAGCAATAATAAGCCAATTCCAGCAGATCTAGATATTGGTTTGTACGTTCTTTAATATGGTTAACAATGTCAAAAAAGCGACGTTGCGGGCCCTCCTCATTATGGGACGAAGGGGTGAATGCTTTAAATTCGGCTGGGTATCCATAAAGACGAAGGTAGTTTTTGCCAAGTAGCTCGTCAATGGTTGCACTTAGTAAGTAGCAGGCTATTGCTACAAATTCATCCGCATACTCTTGCCCAGTTAATCGGCTATGAAATGCGTGGAGTTCATGTTCTATGTTGTCACGAATACTACCAATAGCTGGCAGTGTTGGACTGACACAGAGTCTCTCTAGCAGCGATAACAAAGGCCCTGCTGCCGAAACCAACGGATTGGTTGTCGATGAATTAATAAATAATTTAGATCGATAATAACCTTGAGGAACCGGGAGGTTGCTCGGCACAACAAATCGGCTTACAAGAGAGGCCGGATAAGGCTCGGCTAACATGGCCTAACTCCAACTAAATAGGGGAATTTATCGTTCTAAATGATAATACGCCATCTATCCTGTCTTGTCGATAAGGTGCGTCAACTACTATTCTTTTGCCTTAAGCTGCAGATCTTATCTTAGAATATTTGCGTTCAAAGGCGGCTAATTTTTTCTCTAATTGCCATTGGAGCGATGCTTTTTCACTTTTTTGTATAAATCGTTGACACGTAAGGCTAGTTAAATCTTGACACTCTTGCACAGTCGCATGTTTGTTAGCATCAGCCCACAGGCTTTTTCCGGGCAAAAAACTGTAGGTTAGCGCGTTGCGATTAATGGTTTTTATTGTTGAGTAATTGAGTTGGTGATGGGTCACTGCTTCAACATATTCACGTGTTAAATTTGTGCGGAGTATGCCTTCGTCATCTGTAGAAAGAACAACAGGAACGTTATGTGCTAAATAATAATTTAATGGGTGTTCAGTGCCAGAAATATTAAGAAGTTTACGGTTGCTGGTTAAGTTGATTTCAACTGGAACAGGCGTGCTTGCCATGTGATTTAGCAGTTTCTCTGGGTTTGATTCGTGACTAATGTCCACACCATGACCAATGCGCTGCGCTTGACCAACGAAGATTGCATCATGGATATGAAATTGTAACTCATGTGGTGGCACTGAGGTTGGTGTTAACTCACCCGCATGCAATGCTATGTTTACGGTTGGATATGTTGCATGGAGAAATTTGAAAATTTGCATTTGTTGTTGGTAGTTACGCAGGGATAAGGTTCCATCTTCGGCCTGGACTAAATTGACCCCAACAATATCATCAGAAATAGCTGCAGCAGCAAAGCCATTTAGTGCTTGAGCGAATACCTTATCTAACGATTGTTCACGTAAAACGTAATATTGAAATTTTACAGTGATTGAGCATGCGGGTTGTTGTGGATTTTTGTTGCAGCCTAGTTCACTGCGTGCTTGCTGAATGACGTTTTTACTTTTTGTGATAGTATGTTGCAGGTTTTTTTGGAAGTGTTTATCGGCTAATAGAATGCGTTGTTTTTCAGCATAACTTTTAGCGTCGCTGATTAGCTTGTCGAAATTAGTCGCATTACCATTATCAGGTAAGGTCATGATTTCAAGGTAAAGTTCGTGTTGCATAGCCGCTCGTTCGATGATTTCTGCAAGTAATTGAGGATGGAAATCAACTACAATTGGCATGAATTTAAAAAAACTTGCAAAAAAATGATCATGGCTGGAGTGGTATTTAGGCGTAAAATCTTTTAGTGACCAGGCACGAATAACGTTGGGATGTAAGTCGGTTTTAGTTGTAAGATCTTTTGTTTTTATCCCATCACAAGGCATATCTTTGCTAATGGTTTTTGTTTTAAGGTTTAGACAGTAATCTTCTTTGAGAGCCAAGGCCAGCATCGATTCTGGATACGCACCACCTGCAAGATGGTAATGCAGTTCTCCTCCTTTTGGCATTTCTTTAAGAAAGGCCTGCAGCGCTTTTGGGTTTGATTTAATGGCGTTAAAGTGAGTTTCAATATTGGCGAGGGCAGAGGTGCTTAATAATGTGAAGATAAAAATATGAATAAGACGCATAAATACAGCCATGTATATATTAATGAATCGGATTGTATCACAATTTTACACAAATGAGGCGACCGATGATATTTGTTTGAGATAATTTTATGAAAAAAGGTGGTCAAATAAAAATGACCACCTCAGTGGATTTGAGCCTTATTGTTTTGCTACCGCTAGTCCTTTCAAAATAGTTAAGGCAGCATACAATTGGTAATCTTCGTGGATTAAATTTTGCTCATCATTGGTGACTTTTGCTGCAGGTTTTTCGTTTTTATTGGCAATATGCCCGCTCAAATCAGCTTCAGCAAAGCCTGAGAAATTTTTCTTTTCATCACTTGTTGTTGGTACTGAAACTTCTTCAACCAAGATATCAGGCGTGATCCCTTTGGCTTGGATAGATGTACCATCAGGGGTGAAATAAAGTGCTGTTGTTAATTTTATGCCTCGTTTGTTATCTAATGGAAGTACCGTTTGTACGGAGCCTTTACCAAAACTTCTAGTACCTAGAATAATGGCTCGTTTGTTGTCTTTAAGTGCCCCGGCTACGATTTCTGATGCAGAGGCAGAGCCGTTATTAATGAGGACGACAATAGGCGCATTGTCAAGAATATCGCCTGGATTAGCCATTGCTGTAAATTTAGAGCCAGGTAGACGTCCTTGTGTATAAACAATCATTTCTGGATTGCCTTTTTTATCTTTGTCGAGGAATGCGTCAGAGACTTGGATTGCTGAGTCTAATAATCCACCTGGATTATTGCGTAAATCGAGCACAAGACCTCTTAATTGCCCACCGGCTTGTTGCTTTAGTTGTGCGATGGATTGCTCCATGTCTTTGTCTGTTAGTACTTGAAATTGTGTGAGGCGAATGTAACCGTATTTGTTATCCAGTAATTTACTTTTTACGCTTTTAATCATGATTTTTTCACGTACTAGCGTAAGAACCAATGGTTTTGGTTGCCCTTTGCGGAGTATAGTTAAGTCAATGGTACTTCCGGGTTTGCCACGCATTAAATTAACAGCATCTTTAAGCTCTAAACCTTCTACGGATGTTGAACCTAATTTAATGATGTAATCACCTGGTTTAACCCCTGCTTTATAGGCTGGTGTATCTGCAAGTGGTGTTACTACTTTCACTACGCCGTTTTCCATAGTAACTTCTATGCCCAATCCACCAAACTCCCCATTGGTGGCTGTTTGTAATTCTTTGAAATCGTCTTCATTAAGATAGCTTGAGTGAGGGTCGAGACCACTTAACATGCCACGTATGGCATTATCGAAGAGTTCTTTGTCACTAATAGGTTTCACATAGTATTTTTTTATTTCACTAATAGCGTTAGAAAAACGTTGTACGTCCTCTAGAGGCACGCGCTGCGTAGATTGTTCTGTTGGTGTTGTTTCCTTAGCGTCAGCTTCTGGTTTGGAGAGTGCTTGACTGGGGCTAAGCGAAAAAATCGTCAAAATAGTTGCTAGTGTGTTGAAATACAAATTTTTGCTGCGCATAAAATCCTCCTTGAAAGTATGGCTTATTTTTTCTGCCACAGTTTCCATTATTATTGTTGGTGTTCTGAGAGCTTGATTGCAGCCCTAAGGCAATTTACGTGCTTTAACGATCAAAAAAGTTTTTTTTTTG
>CAZZGV010000127.1:0-6044 GCA_964654255.1 uncultured Legionella sp.
CTTTCAATTGGTCTTGAAGCGATTGAATCAATGCATCCTTTTCGCCGAGCGATTATTGCAGGCCGGCAAAAAAATTTTAACCCCAACCACATACCCAATAAAAAACGGGAAGGTTGATTTAAAAATTCCAGCAGGTTCACAAGGTGGGCAAACATTACGATTAAAAAAACGTGGTTTACCTGGTTCGACACCAGGCGATCAATATATTCTTTTAAAAATTATTATTCCTCAGCCTATGAATGACGCTGCCAAGGCATTTTATAAAAAGATGGCAGAGGAAATGCCGTTTAATCCTCGTGAAAAAATGGGAGTATAATCATGGATGAGCAAACAATAATAGCCGGTGTGTTAATGGATGAGAATACCACTATTTCATTTGTAGAGGTTTGCAAGAAATGCAAAATCTCTGAGGATGTACTGTTAGATATGCTAGAGCATGGCTTATTGTCTTCTTCAAAGCCGCACACTAAAAGCATGGATATTGATCAGCGCATGTTCGCACGCATTCAATCGGCGTGTCGTTTACAGCAGGATTTGGGGATTAACTTACCAGGTGTGGTGTTAGTTTTGGAATTGCTTGATGAGCTAGAGCAAGCGCGGGAGGAATTGCTTGTTTTGCAGCACCATGTGCGATAGTGGTGAAGTGTTAACATTATGGTGTAAAGTGGTACTTTAGATATTTAAAATTGGTTGCTAAAAATGCAGTGCGCCCACGCTCGGTATTACTACCTTCATCTGGTGGGCGCTTTTATTTATTGGTATTTAATTAAGAAATTGTACAAAATTTTTGTTCAGTAGCAGCGTTATCATCTTCTGCAACTGGAGCGGAGGCTTGTAACGGCGATTGATAATGGGTTTCATGTTTCCATGTATCTTGATTCGCTGCTTTGTAATTTGGGTTAGATTCTTGATATGTTGGGGGCGCATATGGAGGAGGATTTTGATTGTTGTAAACTGGTGACGAAATTATGCTTGGATCTTGTTGATAAGTTGTGTTGGTGGATAGATTTCTTGAACGTTGTAAACTAGTAGATATTGCATTCCATGTTGCTTCAATAGCATCGCCAAGACCGTAGATAACTGCTCCTGCAAGAATAATAGTAAACGCACCTGCCCAACCAGCTATTAATAATACGGCAATTTCTGGAACGCCTAAGGCAACTGCAAGACCAACACTTATGGCGCTAAGGAAGGGAGATAAAAGTAGGGAAATGCCAAAACTTGCATAACTGGTCTCTTGCTTAAACATAAAATTCCATAACATTAAGGACAAGAACATATTACTAGAGTTTGATCGATTTTCTTTGGCAATATACGCCAGTATAACTAAATCGATGGAAATTGTTCCTACCACAGCCATTGCAAAAACAGCACCCAAACCTATATACGAAATACCTAAGCCAAGTAGTTTTACAGGATTTTTCATTATTAACTCCACGAAGATTATTGTGCGTAGGCATTGTACACATTATCTTTTGTTCAAACAATGACTGTTTTTAAATAATACAGCCACCTGCAATGTGTTATGTGACTACGTGCTCTAACCAATAGATTCACGTAGTGTCCACGTTCGTTTTTCAGGGGAGTTTTGAGTTGTTGTTTTTATCCATAACAGGTGAGGTGCGCTTCTATTCCCAGCTGGGGCTGAATTACTGTGTAATGCGACGGTGAATGGATATTTTTTTCTTAAATTTTGTAAAACAGACCAGACTTTATTAATGTCGGCGTCTTGATCGTTTAACACGAGGTGGTCGCCTCTAAATAATACGGTAACTGCTTGACCTTGAAGTGCGTGTTTTACAGAAGACTCTAATTGTCGCCACTTTGCATATTTACTACGTTGCCTATCGCCTTGTGTGGGCTGTTGTTGAAATGCAACTCGTGGATAGGGGCTTGGCGCTTGTGCAGCTTGGTGACTGTCCGGTTTTTGTCGTAAGAAAAAATCACATAATGTGTCGACTAATGGTCGGTAGCCTCCTGATACGGCAGGCTTTGTTCCTGGTTTTTTATTTATAAAGATAGCAAAGGCCAAGGTATGTGCATTAGCGGTGTATAAATAACCAGACAAACTGATAACGCCGGTCATTGTACCTGTTTTAGCGCGTAACAATCCTTGTTGCGTTGGCTTGCGAAAACGTCGTCTTAGTGTTCCATCATAGCCTGCTATAGGTAACGCTGCGATGTATTCGTAGGCAAGTGGAAAGCGGTTGTGTAAAAAACGCAGTAAATCAACGGTCTGTTGTGGGGTGAGCAGATCATCACGAGATAAGCCTGAGCCGTCGGTTAATACCGCATTTTGCAAATTAATACCCGTTTGTTGCTGTAAGAATTTTTTTACAACCGGTTGTGCTTGTTGCCAGTTCAATGGCGAGCCATTGAGTTTGGCCGCGGCGTGTAAAAATAAGCTATCTGCATATAGATTATCAGAGGGTTTTAACGTATCTGCCATTAATTGTGTGATAGGTTTTGAGGAGTGCGTGGATAATAACAGTGAAGAGGCCGGAGCCTTACCTAAGATGACTTGCCCATCAAGTTTGATATTCAAGTTGGCAAGATGTCCTCTAACTAAATCTTGCGCATATCGCAGTGGGTTGCGGATGGGTAATCGTTGTTGAACGGCCCATTGTCCAACGCCTACACAGCCACGAACGATGAGATGATTTTCATCATTCATATTAAAATCAACACCACATCCGGCCGCTTTGGCTGCAGTTTTTACTTGGTTATCTAAAAATAACATGGTGTTCTTATTGTCTAACTCTACGAAAGCAGGGGCACCTGCGCGATAGGATGGATTAACAGTGACGCTTAGACGATTTTCATCTAATACGAGCGGTGCTACCGGTGCGCCATAACTATATTTGAGATCTGATGCGGTGTGCCCTGGGGCGTAGGCATTGACGATGCTATTGTTGCTAACAAGAATGACGTTGCCTTGTATACGTTTAACGCCCAACGATTGTAATTGGATTAATAAATTATCTAAATGAGTTTGTGTTAAGGAGGGGTCGCCAGGTAAATGAAGATAAAGAGAGCCTTTAAGTGTACCTTGATCTAATGTGGTTGCGTCAGTAGATAGTTTACTTTGAAATCGGTAGTCGGGCCCTAATGCCATTAGTGCGGCGGCATCGGAAAATAATTTCATATTACTGGCTGGGACGAATGGCTGTGAGGCGTTGCGTTGGTATAGGGTTTCACCAGTATTTAAGTCTACGACCAATATCCCCATATTAATATTAGGGTCAACTTTATTGATGATATTATCAACGGCATTGTGAACGTTAGTTGCTATCGCAACTGATCCAGCCGCCCATGCCAATATGCTTAATAAAATCCTTTTCATTGATAATGATCCTATGCGCGTAAACCGTTAATCATAACGCAAGCCCATCCGCTCTAGAAGTCCTGAAAGAGTATCATTGTCAAAAAATTTTATTTTTAACCATCCACCTTGCTCATTGTCGGTAATAATTTGCACAGGAGTGCCAATATGTTCTGCTAGTTGGGTTTGTAAATGAGTTAGATCGGTTGTCTTTGAACAGCGCTCTGGAGCTGTACCTGTTAATTTACTGGTTCGCACTTCATCTTCAAGCCGTCGAACTGACCAGTCATTTTGTTTTATTTTATTAGCAAAAAAGAGTTGTTGTTGGGGTGAAAGACCAATGAGAGCACGAGCATGACCTAATGATAATTGGCCTGCGTTTAATCGTTCTTGTACGGCATCACACAACGATAATAAGCGTAAAATGTTAGCTACATGGCTACGAGATTTGCCGACTAAGGTGGCAATCTCATCTTGATTAAAATGAAATTCTTTGTATAAACGTTGATAGCCACTGGCTTCTTCTAGCAATGTTAAATCTTGCCGTTGAATATTTTCTATAAGGGTAATGGCTGCTGTTTGTTCGTCTGTGTAGTTATCAATTAAGCAAGGTACCTCTTTTAGGCCAGCTATCATTGCTGCTCGCCAGCGGCGCTCACCGGCAATAATTTCAAAACGTTGATTGGGTAGCTCGCGAACGACCAAGGGCTCTATCAAGCCTTGGGCTTGGATGGAAGCTGCGAGCTCTTGTAATGCTGCTTCATTAAAGATCTTTCTGGGCTGGAAGTGCCCGCGTTGTAACCATTCGATAGGTATAGATTTAAATGTTTTCATTTGCTGAATGTAGCGTTGGAAGGGGATATGGTCAAGTGCCCCCCTTTCGCCGTGGTTGAGGGGGGGCGATCTGGTTATTTGCTGCCTAAAAAAGCTCGTGAAAAATCATAGTCACTTTTTTGTAAATTATTACCACTGCATGACGTACTTGTCCATTTATCAGCACAAGGTCTATCACGCGTTAAAGACCACATTGAATAACCATTAAGATGATGATCAATTGCAAATGCTCTTACAGCTGAGGCATTTTGTAATGTGAATTGTTCGGTTGGAACGTCATTAACGCCAATCATTGGTGTGACTTCTATTTTTTGCCAAAGCTCATCGTCTGATTTATTTGGATAAAGTGTTTTTAAATAAACTTGCAATGCTGTGGCTGCTTGTTTTGTGTAGTCGCCCATATCAGCGTTATATGTTGGACCATAATCCATTGTCATAATATTAACAGTAAAGTTCAATTTTGCCTGAACTGCTTGTGAAACAACATCTTTACCAGCAGGCGTCAACCCATCAGGTAACACGGGTAGTGTAATGCTGATTTTAATGGTAGGGTTTTTTTGTTGGAATGTGCTCAATGCTATCATGAGGTTGGGTACATTGGCCGTGCCATTTTCGATATCAAAATCAAGTTTCTTTGCTTGGTAAGTGCTTACGGTTTGATTAAATATATTGACTAGCTGACTTGTATTACAATTCATAGAAATATCATTGCCTGCAAGCCCACCGAAAGAAACCGTGGTTTCTATGCCTTGTTTTGCTAATGTATCGGTTAAATGCTGACCCCATTTATTTGCAAGACTATAGTCAGGTTGGCTCGCCCAGGCTGGTTGACAATTACCGCTATCGGTTACAAATGCCAAGTGAAACGCGTTAAGGTTTGTCTGCGCAGCTATTGCATTTAAATCGACAGGCTCTAGAGATTGAGTTTCTGAGCTCCAATGGGTATTTATAGAAATATCTACGTAGGGGCTAAATGTAGGTGCGGCCGAGGCGCCACCAGCAAACAATACAAGAGCAAGTAAACACTTTTGTGGTAAGGACGTCATGATTGCATCTCAATTTACATGGTTGTGCAATTATAAGGCACGTCGGTGCTGATAAAAAGCTATTTAAAGGGTCTGCTTTGTTAAAAGACTGTAAAAAAAGCCATCCATGTTGTTGTCTCCGGGTAAAATTTGCCAGCCATGGCTTGTAGCACGGCCCCAGGTGAATGATGTTGAATTTACAAATTGGCAATCAGGTTGACTTGCAATAAATTGACGGATTTGAAGTTCATTTTCTTCGGGCATAACAGAGCAAGTAGCGTAAACCATTAATCCACCCGGGGCTAGTAGTGGCCAAAGTGCGTGAAGTAAATCGTGTTGTAACTGGGTAACGGCTGTAATATCGGCTTCTGTTCGTAATAATTTAATGTCTGGATGACGCCTAATTACGCCAGTAGCTGAGCAGGGTGCATCAAGAAGAATACGGTCGAACAATACGCCATCCCACCAGGTTTCTGGATGTGCACTATCGCCCTTTATCAACGTTGCTTGTAAATTTAAACGCTTTAAATTTTCATCTACTCTTGCTAGCCGCTTATTATCAATGTCCAGTGCTACGCAACTGGTTAGTGAAGGCTCTGTTTCTAAAATATGACACGTTTTACCACCGGGCGCGGCGCATGCGTCTAGAAGTCGCAAGCCGGGCTTTAAATCAAGAAGAGAAACAGTAAGTTGTGCTGCTTGATCTTGCACAGAGATATGGCCTGATGCAAAACCAGGTAAGGTTTGAACATCACCAGGGACGGTTAATACAATACCTTGTGATGAGAATTCGTGAGGATGCGCGTCAATACCAACGTCTTGCAGGCGTTTGAGATAGGTTTGTACTGACGCATGTTTTGAGT
>CAZZGV010000128.1:0-3183 GCA_964654255.1 uncultured Legionella sp.
TGGGACGATGCGCCGCATATGACTGCATACCAACCCGCCCTAACGCGTCAAATACGCGCCGCTTTATCACTTGTGGCGACAAATTACGATAAGTTAAAGGCAATGCAATATTTTGCTCTGCACTAAAACGTGGTAATAAATTAAATTGCTGAAAAACAAAACCAATATGTTGATTACGTAAATTGGCGAGTTGATCGTCATTTAAACCTGCAACATTACGGCCACGCAGAATATATTTCCCATACTCGGGCTTATCCAATAAGCCAATGATGTTCATCAACGTTGATTTACCAGAACCAGACGCGCCAACAATAGCCAGCATCTCACCCTCGTCGACAAAGAGCGACACTTTTTTTAACACGGTACTTTCTACACTGCCAATTTGATATTTTTTAATAATATCGGTCAGTGATATGAGCGGTTTAGTCATAGGTTATTACGTCACCCACCTTAAGCCCTGAATCAATAACAACCTTATCAGCGCGTGCAGCACCAGTCACCACCTCGCGCTCACTCACTGTGCCATCGGCTGCCACCAGTTGTACCACGCTTTGACCATGTTTTTGTGTAACAGCAGCAATCGGGACTAAAAGCTTATTAACACTATCTGAGGCCAGCTCAATAGAAGCACTCATGCCTACTTTTACCAATGATTGCTGACGAGCATCCAGTGATTTGACTTCCACAATCGCGGTAAACGACGGCAACGCATTACCGCTATTGGTCGAAGCTTGTGCATTAATAGCCAGTAATTTGCCTTTTAAATCCTGTTTAGCAAAAGCAACACCACGAATAATGGCGGGCATGCCAGGCTTTATTTTTTCAATATCCACCTCTGGAATATCAATTTCCAAACAAATTCCACTCAAATCACCAATAAGCGCCAGCACCTGACCTGCTTTAGCCGTAGCACCAATCGTTACACGCGCATTTTTATCATCACTGCCTTTGGGTGGGTAAAGTAACACGCCCGTTCCAGGTGATTTTAAATAAATTAAATTATGCTTACCGGCCAACGCCATACGTACTTTATCAAACTCAGCAAAGCTTAAACGAGACAGATCGTGATAAGTGCTATCCCCCATTTTTTCAAGCATTTCTGATAATTTACCCGTGGCTTGCATTAAGGTAACGCGTGCAGTATTCAAACTGGATTTTTCACTTAAGTAGTTATTTTTTGCAATAAGCCCTGCCTGCCACAAGTCTTCGGTACCGGTAAATTTAGCTCGAGCGATGCTATAGCTATCTTTGGCTTTTAAATATTCAGTTAGCGTATCGTTGTATTGTTTTTGTAATTCCGCGGAGTTTAGGGTAAACACCACCTCACCTTTTTTAACCTGCTGACCATAATGAAATGGCATGCTTTCTACAACGGCATCCATTGGACTGGTGAGCGTATATTCCTGTCGTGGCTGAACGGTGCCTGTAAAATATAAGGTTTTATGCACGGTCTCTGCGCGCACCGTATAGGTCTTTGCATCTGATTTTTTTTTGTGGGATTTACTGCTATCACCACAACCGAAAAGTAAGCTTAAACCAAGCAGGGGCAATAGCCATTTTAAATAAATGTTCATCCACCATACCTCAATTTTATATGCCAATAATCAAGCGTTGTACCCAATATACGTTGTAAAGCGGATAATTGGTTAAGATACGCAATTTTCGCACCAATCAATCCCGCCTGGGCTTGAATCAATTGATTCTGTGTATTATTGACGTCTAACGCTGTTGTGATTCCTGCTTGTTGCTTTTTCTTTTCTAGTTCATATGATTTCGCAGCTAAACTAACCTGCCGCTTTGCTAACTCGTAACGCTTTGCCTGACTTTGTATCGCAGTAATTGTATTCTTAATGGTTGTAATCAATGCACGCTTAGCCGCAATCAGATTCAACCGGTCTTTTTCCAAACGAACTTTAGCTGTAATGACTTGATCACGACGACTTAAATCATGCAATGGAATAGTAAGTGTCACCCCCGCTGATTGAGTAATGTTATGACCGTTATAAATATTTTTTATCCCAGGCGCATTGTTATCAACACCGGTCATGGTTCCAGTTTGTACATTAACTGCCGCATCAAGTTGCCAAAGTTGTTGGTTTTTTGCCACTTTATAGGCCCGTTCGTCAGCACGTATAAGCATTTTTAACGCCAAATATTGTGCATTATGCGCCAATCCCTTTGCGATGGCCTCAGTCACATCCGGTATAATGATTTTATCTAACGTCACATCGCTAGGAACCGCCAATCGCATGTCAGGATCCAGACCAATGGTTTGTAATAAATCTTGTGCAGCGGTTTTAAAATCATTTTCTGCTTGAGCGACCATTAAGTTCAGTGACTGAATTTGGTAGGATTGCTGAATATTGCCGGTTGGTTCAAGTTGACCTGCCGTTATCTTTTTCTTATTAATAGCGTAAGTTTTTTTAGCCTCTTGCAGCTGTCGACGCTGATTTTCTAAATTATTGCCACTTAAAACCAAGGCGCGGTATCCGGTAATCACCAACGTCACTTGATCACTCACAGATTGTTGTAAATTCAATTTATTTAACCATTCATTATCGATAGCATTTAATAACCCGGCCTGATTAGCGGCCAAACCAAAACCACGCAGTAACGGTTGTCGAAACGAAAGATTTAACAATGGATTATAGGTACCAATAGCAGCAATATTGTTGTCCATGTCTAACGACAATTGCCCACCGGTTTTGGTTTTCAATTCAACTTCAGGTGTCGCTATATAACTCGGCGTTACTGCACTACCTACACCACTATAATGACTTTTCTCAATCTGTGCGGTACCGCCGAGTGCATATTGCAATTCAAATTCATTATGTGCCAAACGTAATTGATAGCGCTGCACAATTCTATCCAACTCTGCATTCTGGATATTGGGGTTATAACGCAGCGCTAACAAAATGGCTTCTCTAAGGCTCAAATTTAATTTTTTTCGCATATAAGACGTGGGCGAGGTCGGCAACTCCACCCAATGTTTTAACATGTATTCGGGGTTTTTAATCGCATCGCCAAGCCTGTCATCTGCTTGAGCAACCTGTTGAACTTCATCTGCGGGTTTATCTACCCATCGATAAAGTGAAGTCGAGGGAGCGGCCTTACCAAACAATAGCCCGCAGCTAACAATCCCTATTAAAAAAAAGCAACAACGCGTTAACCTAGCGGATAGGG
>CAZZGV010000128.1:3193-5936 GCA_964654255.1 uncultured Legionella sp.
TGGCTGTTCGACAATTTATCATAGTCCAGACACCATAAAACGTTGTTTATCTTGTAAGCGTAATGCGGTTAGCGCACCCTTCCAATAACACCCTGTATCAATAGCATAAATCCGCGCATGCGGGCACTTACCTTGCAATGCGGCCCAATGACCAAACACAATATCCGCATCAATCTCATGGCGATGAGGCACACTATACCAAGGGTAGAGATCAATTGGTGCTTTTTCTAAGGTTCCTTTATACGTTAACACTAAATCACCCTGCTTATTACAAAACCGCATGCGTGTAAAATAGTTACAAATAATTCTTAACCTATCCATGCCGATTAAATCATCGGACCAATGATCTGGCTGGTTACCATACATATGCGCCAAATAATCAACATAACTGTCTCCAGCTAATATCTGTTCTAATTCTGCCGCTAGTGCCTTTGCCTGATCCAGCTCCCAACACGGCGCAATGCCTGCATGACACATCACCACATTTAATGTTGCATCATGATATAAAATGGACTGCTTACGTAACCAATGACCTAGCTCATCTCTATCCGGTGCATCTAATATCTCTTGGATCGTATCATCCTTGTTATCCCACACACCCCCACCAAACAATTTAGCAAGTAAATGCAAATCATGGTTACCCAATGTAATGCGTGGTGCCAATGGCAAATGTTTAACGAATCGCAACACAGCCAACGATTCAGGGCCACGATTAACTAAATCACCAACGAACCACAGTCTATCGGTATGCTCATTATAATGTATTGCATCTAATAATCGTTGCAAAGGCTCATAACACCCTTGTATATCGCCAATCACATAATCAGCCACGACTGTTATACCCTGCTTGTAAAAGGGCGTTATTATTTTCAGCAGGCAACTGCCATGCTCCTGATGGCGCTAAATGCTGTATTGCCGTAACAGAGAGTCCTTGTTGATTAAACTGCGCTGCATGCATCAGCTCAAGCGCTGATATCGACGATATATCTCCTGTAGTTGTATTATATAGCTTCATCTCATTCGGCAATGCGATACCGTAATTAGCATCTGCAAATACAATCCCATTTTCCATATGTTGATTATTCGCTTGCTCAAAACGTGACATAGCACTGCCATCTACCCCCACGTTATGCAAACCTAATGAAAGAAAAGCAGCCTGCACAGCTTGCCAATTTTTAAATTCTGGATGCTCGCGTACAAATAATTTAAAGATCTCTGACGACATAAACATACCGCCGGGAACAATAAATAAAGGAGCCTTATTAATCATAAGAACACCTTTAGCTAGCTGATGCTCCATCCATTTAATAAACTCAATCCCTAACACGCGCTCTTTTTCAGTAGCCAACTCTGGCATAGTGTCAACAAAGGTACCAATTCGATTGCCACGACCACTGCGGGCCGCTGCATTTTTAATCAAGAACTCATTGAAATAACGTTGTATAGCAATTGCATCAGCACGGAGCAAAATAGCGCCCAAGGTGCCTGCTGAAGCCATGTCTTCATTAAGCAAGGCGAGCCATACGGCTAAAACCTCAGGATTAGAAATAATCCAAGCATATCCACTGGCTGGCATTAATAATCGCGCCATTAATAAATTCAAACGCCGACGCAAATGTTGCTCGCCTTCTGGTTGAAATTCAAAATAGTAATAATCACCTACAGAAGCCATACTTTCTAATAGTGGCGACCATTGCTTTAATAACTGACCATTAACATCAAATAAATCAACCCGATAATCAAGCTGTAATTTCCCCATGCCTTGTAAAATACCTGCGGAAAACAACGCATACATCCACAATGTTTGCTCTTCAGACAAATCTGCGCCGTCCTCTTGCACAAGGTATTTTCGAAAAAGAGAGAGTGCTGCTTCTGTGCGATTTAACGCATGATCTAACAGCCCACATGGTAGTGAAAAATAACTGTTCGATGTTTCCGGCATGCTTTGACAATGGTTAACCAAATTATGAATTAAATGTAAACAAAGACTTTCAAAACGTGCTAATTCCAGAGCGCTACACTCTGAAATATTTTTGATCAGATCTTGGCGTCTGGCATCCAACAACAACTGCGAAGAAGGAACAACTGCCGTTAAATCCTTAAGCGGCTTTGCATGCGAAGATTTTCCTTTCTTAATGTGTTTATGAAACAAGACAACCTCCTAATTGTAGATCGTGCAGTGTAACATCCTGATTACTTTTAAATTAGTTGATTTTACACTAATTGGTAAGAAATTTCGCTATCTGAACATAGTCAGTGATAGAAATTTGCTCAGGTCGCATGCCTGGATCAATATTAAGACGTATTAAATCACTTGCGGTAAGAAGTGGCTTCAAATTATTTGCTAACGTTTTACGTCGCATAGAAAACGCACACGCAACCAAGCGCTGCAGCTCCGCTATTTCAACCGCAGGATAAGGAGATAGTCGATAAGGCATTAAACGAACAACCGCTGAATCCACTTTAGGCTCAGGGTGAAAAGCACTAGGCGGCACAGCAAGCAGCTGTTCGACCTCGCATTGGTATTGCACAATCACACTTAATCGCCCATAGGTTTTACTGCCAGGCTCAGCGACCAGTCGATCTACCACTTCTTTCTGCAACATAAAATACATATCATCAATATAGGACGCAAAATGTAATAAATGCAGTAATAATGGGGTGGAAATATTGTAGGGTAAATTACCAATAATTCGAAGGTTATCGCCTAATTGACCATAATCGATTGTCAATGCATCAGCGC
>CAZZGV010000129.1:0-5892 GCA_964654255.1 uncultured Legionella sp.
AAGTTATCCTGATGCGGGGCAAGCTGCTGCGATTAATGAGGGTATTGCAAAAGGGAGCGCTCCTTATGTTTGTTGGTTGAATAGCGATGATTTGCTTCTGCCGGGAAGTTTAGCCTCTCTAGTGCGGGCATTAGAAAAGGAACCTAAAGCACCTGCGGTTTATGGGCGTTGTTGGAATTTGCTTGAAAAAACCGGAGCGAAATATCCAGTCAATGTTGAGCCTTTTAATGAGCATCGTTTAGCATTGCGTTGTATTATTTCGCAACCGGCAACGTTAATTCGACGTAGCGCTTGGGAGGCGGTTGGTGGGGTTGATCCGGCATTACATATGGCGATGGATTATGATTTATGGTGGCGTTTATGGAAATGTGGTTCACCCTTGCAGTTTGTTGATGAGTATGTTGCGGTTAATCGTGAGCATCATGTCACTAAAACAAATACTAAACGCCGACAGCATTACCAAGAGGCAATGGCTGTTGTTCGGAAGTACTATGGACATGTACCTATCAAATGGTGGATAGCACAGCCTTATGCGGTTTGGTATAAATTATTAAAAAATCGTTTTTTTTCATAATATTTTTTTAGATAGATATATTAGGTATTCTAATACCCTTCCATAAAGTCAAGTTGGGGGAAAACATGTTTATAGTGTTTACGTTTTAACCGGCTTGTGATGAGGTAAATAAAATTTACTGCGATGTGTCGGAGTATGAATGGCATAACAGCCAGGCGAACTTTCTTTCTACTTGGAACGTGTCCAAATATGCGTTTTTGGATGCGTTTCGTTTCTCTCGAGCCGATATCATTTGCTGCGGTAGTTTTTTGGTGATCATGTATTCTAAATGCCCCAATGAAGCGGGGAAGGTGTGCAAATTTAGCGCCGGCATCTCGAAAGCGTATCAATAGATCCCAATCCATTGCAAAGCGGAACGATTCATCAATGTGACCACCAACTTTTTCCCATATGCTGCGTCGCCAGAACATGGTTTCTTGAGGAATAAAATCAGCCCATGACAGTGCTTTACTACTATGCCCAGGTAGGATCCATCGGCCAATGTCCATATCATTTTCGTCAATGAGAAGTCGGTTGCCATAAATAACATCTATTTCAGGGTGTGTATTGAAATAGTCAGCAACGCACTTTAATGCTCCTGGCAAGAGTAAGTCGTCAGAATTAAGCCATGCCATTATTTCACCCGTTGTATGTGCAAAACCTAGGTTAATGGCCTGGGACTGTCCACTATCGGGCTCAGATGTCCAATTCGCAAGTTTATCGTTATAGCGTTCAAGAACCTCTCGTGAGCTATCTTTGGAGCCCCCGTCCTTAACAACATACTCAAGATTTGAATAGCCTTGATTTAAGACGCTTTGTATCGTCTTTTCAAGATAGATGCCTTGCTCAAACGAGGGCGTTACAATTGATATTTTAGGAGCACGGGTTAATTTTTTTTGCGGATAGTCAATGAATTTTAAGTCGACCGGATGATATTGATATAATTTACCTAATCCAGGCTCAATTATTTTACATAGTTTTCCAATCCAGCTCATTCCTGGAATATACATTGCTACTTTAAATTCACGTAGATCATATTTTAGTGCACGGAGTGTTTGTTCTTGTTTCGCTTGATTCATTTTTTCTAAAGCATACTGTGATTCCAGATGGCTAATCTTTTTATGGGCAAATTTAAGTGCGGCGTCTTTATTGTCGCTGAAAGAAATAAGTGCATTTATGTTACTAAAATAAAGATAATCGAGCTGTGTATCAAAGAAATTGGAAATAGTTGTTTCTACAGATAAAGCGGGTTTTTCTTCTATATAAGGTAGAATTTGTGATGATGTATCAAGCTTGTAGCGTTCCAAAATTGCATTGATAAACAGGTTAGTTGGCGCGATGAGCTTGGTGTTGGTCGCGTTAAACATGGATAAAGTGTATTGGTTTTTATCAATTGCAATACTAATCGTAGAACCTTTCGTACAATATTCAATAAGTTGTGCAATTGGATCATGTAATGTTGTAAATTGGATATGTTCACTGTCCAATAACTGTTGGAGCGATTCGGTAGAATAGGGCTCTATGTTCACATCAACTCCTTTTTTTATGATATGCCAGCGAGGCTATCCGAATAATATTGTAATGCTTCATCAACAGGACCAAAATATTTTACGGTCCCGCTGTCCATTACAGCTGCTTTATTACAAAATTTACGAATAATGTCTTCAGAATGAATCGCCATGACAACAATACTGGATTGATTTAATAAGAAAGTCATTCGTTCTTCGGCTTTTTTTATAAATTCCGAGTCACCAACACCGAATACTTCGTCAATTAATAAAATCTCAGGGTTTATACTTGTAGAAATAGCAAAGGCTAAACGCGCTAGCATTCCATTTGAGTAGGTTCTAATTGGCATGTGGAGAAAATCACCTAAACCCGTCAGTTCTGAAATTTGGTCAATTTGCTTTTTAATTTCTTTACGTTTGAGTCCTAAGATAATGCCGCGTAAGAAGATATTTTCGTAGCCTGAGGATTCAGGCTCCATGCCTTGGATAAGGTCTAACATTGATGAAATGTGGCCTTCAATCTTAATTTGACCATAGGTTGGTTCGTAAATTTTGGCCAGAAGACGTAACATGGTGCTTTTGCCTGCGCCATTGTGGCCTATTAAACCAATGCGGTCACCGTCTTGCAGAGATAAACTGACATTGTTTAACGATCGAACGAGGACGTGTTGGTTGGTATCTTTGAAAACACTGCCACCGGTAGCCAAACGTAAAAAACTTTTTTTAAGCATGCGAGCGTTCACATTGTATAGAGGAAATTCAACGGAGACGTTTCGTAATTCAATAGATGCCATAATGTTCTTCTATAACCAATAAATAATGCGTTTTCGATAACGAGTAAGCATGGAAAAACTGAGTAAAAAGCCTAAAAACGAGGCTATTAGTACCACGAGTATATTTCTTAAGCTAGGTAGATTGCCCAGTAATGGTGCTCTAATCATTTCTAAGAAGGCGTAAAGTGGGTTGAAATCCACAATTAAATGTTGCTTACCAATGAGACTTTGCGGCTGCCACATAACTGGCGTGATGAAAAAAATAACTTGTATGCTGCTTTTGATAATCGGTGGGATGTCCCTATAACGAGCACATATCATGGCAATGATTAAGCCAAAAAAAATCGAGCTCAAATAGATAATCGCTAAAGCTGGTATGAGAAAAAGCGTATTTAAATTAAGGGAGACACTTTGATGGAATATAAAAAAAATCGGAATCATCACAATTAGATTGTGAAAAAAAATAAGTAGATTCCTCGCTGCAATACGGTGAATGTGCAAGCTATAAGGTAATTTAATTTGTTTAATTAATCCTGAGTCATTTAAAAAACCTTCGCTAAAATCAAGTATGAGCGTAGAAATTAACGTCCAGGCTATCATTCCAGCGACTAGGAATGGGTAATAGTCTTGCAGATTGGTTTTGAAAAGTTGAGAGTATATAAATCCCATTGAATAAACAGTAACTGCCATGCTAAGCGTTATCCAGAGCGGACCAAGCATGGAGCGTTTATAGCGCCGTTTAATGTCCTGGTAGCCAAGGGTTCCCCATATTTGCCAGGCTTGTATGCCTTCTTTAATATCAAGCCACGCGAATTTTTTTTGATCATCTGAAGGGAATGTTACATCGCGTTCTTGGGATTGATCTTGGGTGTGTAAGGATTCTGTTTCTAAAGAGGACAGGGTAAGCTGTTCCGTTGACATGATTTGATAATACCTTAATTTAAAATGTACTGTATGAACGCAAGCGAGGTTATCATGTTGGTTGATTTAGGTAAATAGTCTTCTAATATAGGTGATTTTTAATTGATCGGATAGGTTTTTTTACATACAGCCACATCAACCCGCGGACTTTTTGCGCCATAAAATGCCCCTTCTTGTAATGGGTTACAAACGAGTTCGTTTGTTAGTGAGTTTAAGCAGTTAGTTAATAGTTCTCCGGCACACTGCGGATAAATAGTGTTGATTGCCTGATAATGCTCATCTCCCCACTGTTCCTCATTAGTCGTGTAGTAGGTTGTATAGTTTTTCATATGTAGATCGTTATCTAAATCAAAAATTTTCATAGCAGGGTTATTGTGATGAATTTGACTAATTGATGGTGTTGCATACGCATATACAGTTGAGCCATCATTTAAATGAATTTTGCGAATATCATCCATATGTGTGTGGGCGGTTAATAGCGTAATTTGACCATAGTGTTGGTGGGTTATGTTTAGCAAATGAATGAATTGAGCTAAATAGTCTTCCTGCCATATGAGGTTGCCTTTGTAATTACTACCTGGTGGTATATGCATGGCAATTAATAGTTGTTTGGCTTGATGGGTTTTTAATTGGGTTTCTAGCCATTGAAGTTGTTGCGTTGCATCTTTGTTTTGATGTAGATATCTAGGAAGTAATAAAGGGATATTAGCAAATTGAACAGTATTTAAGGCGATGAGTATAATATCTTTGTTTTCTGGTAACACGTAGCTTGAATAGTAGCCTTGATCTTGTATGTGTGTTCCATCAATCATTAAACCTTCACAATGGATGCACATATTTTTCCAATCCGGTGCGTAAGTTAATACTGATTTGTTATTCCAAGAAAAGGGTTGATAATTGCCTTTGGGTGAGTCGTTATTGCCGGTGATATAAAACATAGGTTTAGCAGGTTTATCTGCTTCATACAGGCCTTGAAATACAGTTTGAAGATATTCAACATTTTTGGACGAATATAGCAATTTATGGGTTGGAACATCGCCTAATGTCAAAATAAAATCGACGTCTTTTGTGAGTTGATTAAATTTTTTTAGCGAAGAGTTAAGTAAAATGTTACCTGTATCATGGCCATCACCCGAGACATTTTCACTGCCATAATGGATATCTGAAATACTTAAAAAACGAATGTCAGCAAAGACAAGTTGTGTTGAAACAAAAAGCGTGAGGAAACAGATAAGTGCGCGCATAGAAACTAGTTAGTAATAGGTAACGTTAGACCTTAGTTAACTGAACTTTACCTGTCAAGAATTTTTAAAAGCAGATATGATGCTGAAAAAAATAATTAGGACATTTATGTATATTGCAGGTGTTGATGAAGTTGGGCGAGGTCCATTAGCGGGGCCTGTTATTACCTCGGCAGTTATATTAACTGCTCCCATAGAAGGGATAACTGACTCCAAGCTACTGAGCCCTTTGAAACGTAAAAAATTAGCATTAGAAATTCGCGAGAAAGCGATTTGTTTTGCGTTTGGTAGGGCAGAAGTGCATGAGATTGATCAATTAAATATCCATTATGCGACATTATTGGCAATGAAGCGAGCTATTGAAGGCTTGTCAATTTGCCCTAGTGAGGTTTTGGTTGATGGCGCGTATATGCCAACGATATCTATCCCATGTAAAGCGATTATTAAAGGTGATAGTTTAATTACAGAAATAGGTGCGGCGTCTATTTTGGCAAAAGTTTTGCGTGACGAAGAAATGGAGCAAATGGATCTGCTTTATCCGGGTTATGGTTTTGCACAGCATAAGGGTTATCCAACTGCTGTTCATCGGGCCGCACTTAAAACGCTAGGGCCTTGTCCTATTCATAGACGAAGCTACGCGCCGGTTGCGGCGGCGTGTGAGGTTATGCCGGTTTAATGATGTTATGACACAGGGTTTATTTTTGGTGATTTGTTTTTAGTTGATATTGTTAAATAAAATTCGATGCGAACTAATCGACATTAAGATCCCAAAACTAGCGAGAAAGGTAACCATAGCCGTTCCGCCATAACTGACTAGTGGTAATGGGATTCCCACCACTGGCAGAATGCCCATTACCATACCCATGTTTACAAAAGCAGACAAAAAGAAGGTCATG
>CAZZGV010000130.1:0-5245 GCA_964654255.1 uncultured Legionella sp.
CAGCAATAGAATTTTTTTCTAGATCTGAAAATTGTGCAACTTATTGTTTAATATCAGATGAAAATCCCGATGATCAAGTGGTTATTCAGCCTGGCATTAATAAAGACACGAAAGGCATGATGATGGAGCATTTTCTTACTTTGCCAGATATTATCCAAAAGGGTACTACGCTGTATTTTTTTGATGACAATAAACAGTTTATAGACGGTGTTCAAGCTGCAGTCGATAGTTTTAATAGCAATGCGCTGCAACGTATACAACCATGGACTTGTGAAATGCCATCTACAATAGAGGTTGCTTGTCAACAAGAACAACGTTTGGCATATCGGCGGTGCTTAGCTGGGGAGTCGGTTGTACTGAAATATCATTTTTCACAGGTGCCTTTTTCTCAGCCAGAATTTTCTGATAGTATGCTTGAATCGTTGTTATTTTTGTTAGAAATATTAGCTCACCCTGTTGGTAAAGTGGCTGCTGCTCTTCTACTTATTATAGGTTTATCTGAAGCTATTGTTAGTGGTTGTTTGTTACCGGACGTTGCTATATTGCCGGTACAAATAGCTGTAGGTGTTGCAGGTGGTTTGACGTTAATAAGCGTATTAGGATTTTTTGCTGGGCTTGGACTCAGACAAGACGAAGATAATTTCGTTGGTTTAGATATTAATCCCGGGCTTTGATATTAAAAAAGTAATTTGAAACGTTGCTTGCCGTAAGCTGACGGTCCCACAAACATTTATGAGCAATTATTGCTTCTGGTTGTTTTGGCTTGAAAAAATGAATTTGGGGGTATGAAAATTATTGTATGAGTATCTTAAATTTACTTGGTTTTTATTTTAAAAATCAGTGGCATTGACTGATGATTTGTGTTGTATGGTGGCTATGGGTGGACTCGAACCACCGACCTCAGCATTATGAGTGCCGCGCTCTAACCGGCTGAGCTACATAGCCACAAGACGCGTGATTTTGTCTTGTTCAGAGGCTGATGTCAAGCTTAAATTATTAATATATATAATGCACCAGCTCCGCGTAACACTTGAACCAATAATTCTTGCTTTTTTTGTAGGGCAATAGATTGCAATTCCTTAGTTGTAGTGGTTGGTTGTTTGTTGGCGGCAATAATAATGTCACCAGGCCTTATCCCTGCACGCCATCCTGCGCTGCTCTCTGATGCGCCCACTACTTGTATCCCAACTACATGGCCGTGCATTGGGGAGTCTTGCTCAAAGTTTCTTAGAGCGAGGCCATAAAGAAAAGGATTACTTGATTGTAATTTTTGTTCATTTTTTTTAACGTCTGTGACAATTGCATTTAGTGTTAGATCTTTGCCGTTGCGTTTAATTTTAATTTTTGCATCGCTACCTACACGCAGTAGACTGATAGTGGTTTTGACTTGTGTTGCTTGAGTAATTTTAGTGTCATTAATCTGCGTGATGATATCACCAGCTTTTAAGCCAGCAAGTTCAGCAGGGGAGCCTTGGTTGACTTGAGCAATTAGTCCACCTTGAAAATCCTCGGGATAACCCATTGCTTGGGCTAATTCTGGGGTAAGATGTTGTACAAAAATTCCCATCAGGCCGCGATGGACTGAACCAAATTTTATAATTTGTTGGGAGACATCTTTTACCATGTTAATAGGAATAGCAAATCCTATACCAACACTACCGCCATATAAGGAAATAATGGCTGTGTTGATTCCAATGAGTTCACCTTTTACGTTAACTAAAGCGCCACCGGAATTGCCTGGATTAATTGCAGCATCAGTTTGAATAAAGTTTTCTATGCCTTCAATGTTAAGATCGCTTCTTTTCATGGCACTAATAATGCCAAAGGTTGCTGACTGGCTATTTCCAAAGCTATTTAATCCAAATGGATTGCCAATAGCTATTACAAAATCTCCTACCTCGATGTTGTCTGAATCACCGATGGGGAGGCTTTTTAAATTTTTAGCATCAACTTTAAGAACAGCTACGTCAGTTTCACTGTCACTGCCTATAATTTTTGCTTTTAAACGTCGGCCATCGTTTAGTGTAATCGTCACTAAAGTTGCATTACGTATGACGTGATCGTTAGTGATAATAATGCCATTTTTAGGGTCCATGATAACGCCTGAACCAATGCTTTGGAATTTTTTAGGTAGTTGGGGAGGTGTTTGGGGTTTGTCTTGAGGGGTGTCGTCATCGTCTGCTGGGGGCAGAACACCTGGTGTTACTCCTTGTACAGCAACATTAACAATAGCTGGCATGGCGTTCTTTAAAACTGGGGCAAGGGTAGGTAGCATGCTTTGTGGAACCGCAGCATGAGCAGTAACTATTGTAATTAACAGCACAGTACTAAAGAAACATCGTAATGTAGTCATCATATTAGTTGTCCTGAATCCAAATTAATGTAGCCATTCTACCGGTTTGTGCCGCACGGCGATAGGAATATAGTTTATTATTAAGTTCAAATGTACACGCTTTTGATTGAAAAATGCTACTAACACTTAGAGAATTAAGAATTAACTCTGCCATTTTAGGTAAATTAGCATGCATATTTGAACCATTGTTGTAAAAAGTAGCGGCTGTAAATGGATATTTATTTGTATAAACTTTTTGCACCTCGCTACCTATTTCATAGCATTTATGGCAAATAGCAGGGCCTACCCATGCTATTAGGGTTTCTGGGGAACTATGCATCTTAGCAAGTGTATTTTCGATAATGCCATTCACCAGCCCCCGCCAGCCGGCATGAATTGCAGCAATTTCGGTACCTGTTTGATTGCAAAGCATAATTGGAAGGCAATCGGCAGTCATTATAGCTAATGGTAATCCTTTCTTACGAGTAACGGCAGCATCAACAATACGATTGGGTTCTTCTTCAACAACCACACAATAATTAGTGTGAGTTTGTTCAAGCCAAACTGGTTCTTGTGAAAGGTTTAGCGATTTTCTCAATGCACTACGGTTTGCAATTACATTGTTTTGATCATCACCAACATGAAGTGCCAGATTATTTTGGTCATAAGGAGGGCGGCTGCGTCCATTTAAACGAGTTGTTGTTAAAGCATGGATGTGTGGTGGTGCATTCCAGTTCGCAGTAATAAGAGACATTTTTATCCTGATGGTTTGAACATTAATTAAATTTTCGTTATAGCTGGTCGAAACTTGTTAAAAGCAACTGAAAATCATCAGGCAATGGCGCAGTAAATGTCAATATATTTTGTGAATGTGGATGCGCAAACGACAAGGTGCGTGCATGTAATGCTTGTCGTTTAAATTGCTTTATTGTTTGTCTCGCGTCATCCGTGATGCCTGCAGGCACTCGTGCTTGCCCACCATAAAGCGGGTCGCCAACAACAGGGTGATTTAAGTGTGCCATATGCACGCGAATTTGATGGGTACGGCCTGTCATTAGGCTTACATTAAGAAGTGTGAAGAAGTGGTATTGTTTTTCTACGGTAAACTGAGTAATGGCTTGTCTGCCGTGTGTACATACAGCCATTTTTAGTCGGTTACGTGGATGTCTGCCGTAACAAGTATCTATCGTTCCTCCGCCTATAACATGACCGTGCACTAATGCTAAATAATGCCGTTGAATTTCTCGAGCTTGCATTTGCCTTATAAGGCTTGTATGCGCAATTAATGTTTTAGCAACGATTAATAGGCCTGTTGTATCCTTGTCTAATCGATGCACAATACCTGCTCGGGGTAAATTTTGCAGACAAGGTGCGTGGTATAGTAAAGCGTTAACTAAGGTGTGTTCTGAATTTCCAGCACCTGGGTGAACAACCAATCCTGCTGGCTTGTTAACAACCAGCAGATGCTCGTCTTCAAAAACGATATCAAGCGGTATATCTTCTCCTTTGAGCTCTGCATTTTTGGCTGTAAATGTGATACGAAGTTCAATTTGTTCTCCGCCATGTATTTTTTCTTTGGGTTTACAGAGGCGTTGATCCAGAGTAATCGCGCCTTCCTTTAACCACGTTGTTAGTTGTGAGCGAGAAAAATCTGGAAACAGTTGTGCTAGGACAACGTCAATGCGTTGTCCATGATAGTCAGCTGGAATAATGATATCGTCTATTAATGATTCATTCATATCATTTATCGTCAACCAATCGACCGCGTAATGAGTTGGGTTGGGCTTCTGTTATATACATGGTAACAAACTGGCCTTGTAACTCAGGAGGTCCATCGAAATTGATGACGCGGTTACATTCGGTACGACCTGCTAGTTGTTTAGAGCTTTTTTTAGAAAGGCCCGTAACCAAAACACGTTGGGTTGTGCCAACCATTGCTTCACTGTAGCGAGATACTTGCAAGAGAAGCCTATCTTGTAAAATTTTCAGGCGCTGTTTTTTTACTTCCATGGGGGTTGGGTCAGGGAGGTTGGCAGCAGGTGTGCCTGGACGAGCGCTATAAATAAAGCTAAAAGATGTATCAAAGCCTATTTCATGTACAAGATCCATGGTGTCTTGAAAATCCTGGTCGGTTTCGCCAGGAAAACCCACAATAATATCGGTTGATAAACGAATATCAGGGCGAACTTTACGAAGTTTACGGATTTTTGATTTGAATTCTAACGCGGTGTATCCGCGTTTCATCATGGCAAGAATTCGATCAGAACCACTTTGCACAGGTAGGTGTAGATGATTAGCGAGTTCTGGTACTTCTGCATAGGCGTTGATTAAATTATCAGAGAATGCAAGAGGATGTGATGTTGTAAATCGGATTCTGCCTATTCCCTCAATGGCTGCTAGATAGTGAATAAGCAATGCGAGGTCAGCAATTTCACCATTGTGCATCACGCCGCGATAGTCATTTACATTCTGACCTAGTAGATTAATTTCTCGAACATTTTGCTTTGCTAATTGGTAGCATTCAGCTAGAACATCGTCAAATGGGCGGCTTATTTCTTCACCGCGTGTGTAGGGTACAACGCAATAACTACAATATTTGCTGCAGCCTTCCATAATAGATACAAAAGCTACCGGTCCTTCTGCTCGCGGTGCTGGTAAATGATCAAATTTTTCAATTTCAGGGAAGCTGATATCAACAACCGGCTTACGCGTATCGAGACGTTCTTTCAACATGGCAGGTAGGCGATGCAGGGTTTGTGGGCCAAAAACCAAATCTACAAAAGGTGCTCGTTTGAGAATATCTCCGCCTTCTTGGCTTGCAACACAACCGCCAACACCAATAATAACGTGCGGATTTTCTTTTTTATAATCTCGCCATTGACCTAATTGTGAAAAAACTTTTTCTTGGGCTTT
>CAZZGV010000130.1:5255-5892 GCA_964654255.1 uncultured Legionella sp.
AGAACATGTATTTAGTAAAATAACATCTGCTTCTTTAACATTATCTGTTTTTTGTAGATCATGAGAATGAAGTAAAACCTCGGCCATTTTCGATGAATCATATTCATTCATTTGGCAGCCGTTTGTTTTAATATATAATTTTTTCGTTGTCATCTAGTTAACCTTTTCATTTATAACGCACCACTCGATAGCGCTATCCCTTTTGCGGGGATAAACACACATCGGAGTGGATGAAAACCATCAAATGTTTAATTCTCTATGCTTTTGCAATAGGTTTCACGAAGTTGAGGAAGAATAAGCAGGGAGATTAACATACCAATAGGCAATAACGCTAAAGCAATGTGGTACGCTTCTAAAGGATAGATACGAATTTTGTCAATTATTTCTCCTTGCCAAAATTTATCAAGTATATATCCAATAAGTGGTTGTCCAATTGCAATGCCCACCATGTTCATCATGTTCATAAAACTTAATCCAGTGGCAACATATTTTTTATTACAGAGCTCTTTTGCTACTGCAAAAGCAGGTAAAAATCCTGCTGAAAAAATTCCAAAGGTAAATAGCAAGAACTCAATTAGCCAGCCCGATTGAATTGGTGCATAAATAAAAATGGTACAACTGATTAATGCACCGATGC
>CAZZGV010000131.1:0-5843 GCA_964654255.1 uncultured Legionella sp.
TTATATAAATCAATTTTGATCATTTGTACGTTTTCACGTTAAAACGATCTATATTTTATTTGCTTGAGAAATACCTAATCATAAATGTCAAATAAAAAATCACTCGTCTTTTTTCGATTCGAAACAGGCAGGCATTTATCTTATCGGGCTATCAAAATACATATTGCAATCAATATGCATTAAATGCTAATCTGATAGTCTTCCCTCAAAAAAAGGAAGTAGACATTGATTTAGCTTTTCAAGTTGTACTCAGGATGAGTCATCTAATTATAGGAGAGCATTATGGACAGAAGTCAATGGGAGATTATAATTTTAAAACCCACATCTGTATTTTTATCTTTTCTTGCCGCCCAACATCCCGATATAGAATTACCTGAACAAAGTTTGGTGGAAACAGACAGTACTGCTTATGTCATTCAAAGACAACCAAGCGAAGAAGCAACACTTGATGAAATTGAGAGACATTTTCCTCAAATGTTTAGGCATGAAATTAGTCGTTGGTTGGGGCCTAATGTGCGTAGCGACATTGAAAATAGCTTTCTAGATTTTCTTTGCTGTTTTAAATTTGAGCTTCATTCACAAGTAGTGTTGATGGAGCCTTCGATGAAGGAAGGTCAACAATTACTGTGTATTAAGCCTCGTTCTGTACTATTAAGATGGTTAAAGGCATCCATAGAAGATGATGATGAGGAAATGACTAGCATACTTGAACGAGTCAATTTATCTCATCTAGTAGAAAACGCAACGGTTGTTATAAAAAACTTTAAAGAATTATCAGAGGTGCAACCATTTATAGAGCAGTATTATCACCCTATTTTTCAAGCTGAGATGTTACGTATGTGTGATAAAGAAGATCAATGGCCTACTGTAACTAATGCCCAAGCTTTTAGTCGTTATTTTGCCGTTGAAATTCATACGCAAGTGATTCATTTATACTAATTGAATGAACGCTAATTGAAGGAGAATGGGTTATGGATCCTGTAACTATCGCGGTCATTTGTGCTGTTGTATTTGGTACGGTGACCGCTTTATCCGTGTTTGTTCGCCAGCTTTTGCTTAGCCGAGATAAAAATTTAAATGATCGCGCACAGCATCGTGCGCTGCTTCAGGAAAGTGGCGAATTAGAAAAATTGCGGATTCAGATGGAAAATAATAAGCGGTTTGATTCCCACTATAAAGTGTTAGGCGCCAACAAAGAAGAGATTGAGTATCTTGATCAAGAAATTCAATCTAGGCTTGATAAAAAAAAGGAACTAATACATCGTTATGCTCAAACAACGTTGAAAGAGTCTTCGGCTATTATTGATGGTGGACAATCCGCTGAGCGCAAGGCGATGTGTGATTTATTAAAAACTGAAATTGATCGTGAACTGCAATTTTACGATGTTGAGTTGCAACACTTACAAACTCGTAGGGCAGCTATTTGGGATGCGCGCCTTGATCTGCAAGCGTGTTTGGTTGCGCATGAACAATCTCGTAATGAAAGCTTGGATAAATTATATCAGCGGCACACTGGGTTGTTGGAAAAAATATACTGCCGTCATGAAAAAAACACACAACGATTTGCAGAAAAAACCCTAGATGCAGGGACAAAATCGTTTAAAGAGTCAGTCAATGCGCCTGTTAAATTTTTAAAAAGCTATTTTAAGGCAGCTAGTCATGGTTCTCTTCATAAAATGGAGGAAGAGACAGCCTCTAGGAAGGCGGTAAAAGATGCAGAAACGGCGATGAATAATAATGGTTTAAAACCTAATGATATTGCATTAGAGGATGTATTATCTGAATTCTCGATTTAGGTTTTAATTGTGTAACGTTTCAATAACTCCGGCACCGTGCTATTTACAGGAGATTCTTGACTTCGTTCAGGAGGACGGATCTCGCGGTTATTGAGACGTTACTTTATTGCCTCAACATTCATATGCCATATTAGTGGATAAGTAGGCTCTCTGTTTAATGGCTAGATAAGACTAATATTTGTGACTCGACACGAGAAAAAATTTGTTATTTGAACGTAAAAAACCTTACGAATATGAAATTTACTTGGAATTTTTGTATAAATTTTGCCATTATGCCCTATTTTAGGGCATAATGTGGGTTGCTTTGTATAAATCAACCTAGGTTTACTATGTTTTTTAAAAAATCGCTCCTTATTTTTTTTATCACTTTTTCTAGTTTTTTGCCTGTATATGCTGCTCAATTAGACGAACTATTGCCCAATGAACGAAATACTGTTGACGTATTCCGTAAAGCATCACCAAAGGTTGTATATGTCCATCGCATGGCTTTTGTTAATCATTCTTATAAGCGGCAACAAGTTCCTGCTGGAACAGGTAGCGGAATTATATGGGATGCGCAAGGGCATGTTGTGACTAATTTCCATGTGATTAATGGCGCTGATAAATTAGCGATTAGCATTGGCAATATGACCGTTCCTGCAAAGGTCATTGGAGCTGAGCCACGTAAAGATATCGCTGTGTTAGCTGTTACTTCTCCAAAAGCATTAGCACTATTGAAGTCGTATGTTCCTTTTAAAATGGCACATACTCATGAGCTTTTAGTGGGGCAGAAGGCTATTGCTATAGGTAATCCGTTTGGTTTGGATCACACGTTAACTGTCGGTGTTATTTCTGCTTTAGGTCGACAGGTTCCTGGTGTTGGCGGTTTAAAGATTCGTGACATGGTACAAACAGATGCAGCAATTAATCCTGGTAATTCAGGTGGGCCACTGTTAGACAGTTCCGGGCGTTTAATTGGAATGAACAGTGTTATTTTTTCACAATCAGGTTCATCTGCTGGAATTGGATTTGCTGTGCCAGCGGATGATATTTCACGCATTGTTACTCAAATTATTAAACATGGTAGGGTGGTTCTTGCTGGTATAGGAATTTTGCCGGTTAAACCGCGTGTTGCTCGGCGGTTAGGTGTTCATAAAGGTATCTTGATTTCTAAAATTCTTCCTCATACCCCTGCAGCACAAGCCGGATTACAAATTACGCACCGAAACACGTGGGGGCATATGATCAAGGGCGACGAAATTGTGGCATTAAATGGTCGTGATGTTGCTAATTATGGTGTTTTGTATAATTTGCTAACTGATGTCAATGTAGGTGATAAAATTAATTTGACGTTGCTAAGAAATGGCCACCGTATAAATGTTGCCATGAAGACAATAGATATTGCTGCGTTTTAAGTTGAATAGTGGTGGGCATGTTTTAGTCTGCCCACCATAGTATAAATTAATTAACAGCCATAGGCGTTTTGATAGGCTTCTAAGTTTTTAATCTGCTTACTGTCGCCTTGTTGTTTTAAATAATCGATTAAATCAAAAAAATTAATAATCGATAAGACGTGGATACCTTGATCTTCAATTTCTGCAAGCGTGGAACGCTCAGTTAATCCGCGTTCACATCGATCTAAGGCAATAACCACGGTGGTTAAATGACCACCGTGTTCTGCAATTAATTGTTGTGCTTCACGAAACGCTGTTCCAGCGGTAATCACATCATCGATAATCACTGTATTTCCAACCAAAGGAGCTCCGATTAGTTGGCCACCTTCACCATGAGTTTTAATTTCTTTACGATTAAAGGTGACTGTTGTATCGATACCTTTTTCTGCAAGTGCCACAGCGGTTGCTGTTGCCAATGGTAGTCCTTTGTAGGCGGGACCGAATAAATGCTGGAAATTGATGGCGTTATTGATTAAGACATTAGCGTAAAATTGCCCAAGCTTACGCAGAGCAGTACCTTCATAAAATAAGCCTGCATTAAAGAAATAAGGACTTATGCGGCCTGATTTTAGAGTGAAACTTCCAAATTTTAATACGTTACAATCTAGTGCTAATTGAATAAATGCTTGTTTTGAATTACCCATAGTAAAAAAACCTCAAAGGATAGATATTTATGTACGTTTGTTAGTGATGGGAAGCTAGGTTCAGGTATTTTAAAAAAAATCGTTAACAATCAATAAAAAACTGTTATGCTATATTTCGTGTGATACAAATATCGCGCAAAGTATAGGATATAAATGTTTAAGATAAAAGGGGATAGGGAAATGTCAGAACGAGAAAATGGACATGTAAAGTGGTTTAATGAGAAAAAAGGATTTGGTTTTATCATTAATGAACATGGTGATGATATTTTTGTGCATTATAAAGATATCCAAGGCGTAGGCTTTAAAACCTTACATGAAAATGATGCGGTAACGTATCTTCTAGACAAAGGGCCTAAAGGATTGAAAGCGCAAGAGGTTGTTCGTATTGGTGAGCAATCCCAAGAATAGCATCTGATTTTGGTTGAAGCGTGCGTTTGTGATTTATGATGGTGACTAAAAAAATAGCTGTAGTAACTGGCGCAGCAAGTGGTATTGGTTTGGCTTTAGTAAAGGCATGCATACAAGATGGCATGCATGTTGTGATGGCTGATGTTGCTAAAATTGCTTTACAGGAACAAGCCGAGTTACTTAGAGCCTCATCACAAGCTGATATTTTAGATGTAGTTTGTGATGTGGCAAAGCTAGATGATGTTGTAGCGTTGGCAAAACAAACGTACGAGCATTTCAACCAGGTTGATATTCTTATCAATAATGCAGGCATTAGTGGCCAACTTGCCCCATTTTGGGAGCTTACTAACCCGCATATACGCCATGTTATGGATGTTAATTTATATGGTGTTGTGCATGGTTTGCAGGTTTTTTTGCCATTAATGTTTAAACAAAAGCAGCGTTCGCATATTGTAAACATGGCTAGTTTTTATGGTTTATGCAGTGGTTCTCAAATGTCAGCGTATGCTATGTCAAAACATGCCATTGTTGCGTTATCTGAATCATTATATTTTGATTTAAAACGGCTAAATAAACCCATTGATCTTTCAGTTGTTTGCCCATCATTTGCTAATACGCAATTATTAGCTAATTCAGCACCACCTTCGCTCGATAAATTACACTCCATGGTTGGTGATCTAATCGAGCGTAGCCGTCCTGCTGAAGATGTGGCTGCTTGTATTTTGAGAGAAGTGAAAAATAATATTTTTTATATTTTACCAGACAAAGAAGTAAAAGATTATTGCGAGCAACGCACCAACGCCATTATCAATCAGTCCGCACCGCACGAGCATAGCGTTGAAAAAATCATGGTTATGTTAAGTAGACGAGCTCAAGGTGGCAATAAATCTTAAAACTTATTTTTATAATTTAAATAAGATCTGATGCAAAGCTTGGTTAGGAGGAACAGGACGTACTTTAGTGGGTCTGAGTAGATCTACTCAGATCCTTTGTGAGGTATTTTAGGCCGCTTGATTCCCAAAATGCGCTCTAGTAACTGTAACATACTCTTTTATACACCAGATCTGTAGGGGGTTGATGCATTTGCTGCTCTTGGTAGATTATCTTCATCCTGTGATTCTTCGCCTTCATTTAATGCTTTTGCTTCTAGGTATTTTATTTCGGGGGAATGAAGGTCTCGGCCTAATCCGCTTAAGCTTGAGCTCATAGAGCTTGTTCCTGATGTTGAAGAACTGCTCCGCATTCCTGGTGAAATCGAATATAAATCTTTAGGGTGTTTGCCAGATAAATCTTGCATAGAAAAAAAATTGAAAAGTGACTTTTGGGGTGTGGTTTCTTCATAACGGCCTGCACTTGCACTTGCACTTGCACTTGCACTGCTAGGGCGGGTAGGAAGGGACCCTTGAGAGACTTTTGGTTGAGCTTTTATTGCACTAACACTGCGACATTCAAATCTTAACTGTGCTGCTTCTTTTTTTTGACGTTCTTTAAATTGCTCACGATGCATTTTTGCTATATTGGTGTTTAATTTAAGATCGAATGCTATAAATCTTTTATAGATT